>NZ_SRIO01000012.1 GCF_004684205.1 Candidatus Macondimonas diazotrophica | reverse complement strand
GTGCCTATTGGCAATCCGCGCGCACCTTCGAGCCGGCCATCTCACGCGATGAAGCGGCCACGCGTCTGGCCCGCTGGCGCGAAGCCGTCTCGCGCACTCGCGGTTGGGCGTCGACAATGACGCAAGCCGACTGAAGCAGCCCTGTTCCTGTGCGCGGCCAGTGGCTCAACCGCAAGGCGACAAGCGCCCTTGATCTTTTAGAAGCTCCATCAAGGGGATGTGAACGCCTCGCCGCCAGCTTCCTCACCAATTTTCCTCCGTGAGTTTTCCGATCCATTTCCAGTCCGGATGAATCCGTTATCCGGGGTCCTGATACAGAGACGGGCGCGCTTCCTTCGCCTGCTTATACGTCTCTGCCCCCGGCCACCCGTCGGAAAATTGTTCAAGAATGCCCAGAAGCCGCCGAAACATCTCTGCGGGAGGACGCTGTCCGTGCAATTGGATCTACCGTCGTGCTCAGTCAAAGTGCGATTTCTATGCGTAGTTTTTGTACTGGCGCGCCCCCAAAAGCTCACGCGCGCGTTCGCACAGTTCCGACCCCTCAGGAGGATCTGGATCGGCCATCGGAAAAAATTCAGGTCACCTAACTCCGACCATTAGGGGATCCCATGGAAATACACGTTCGCTCGAAACACTTGCCAATGATCTTGTCGCTCCGTGGAAAGGAGTTGCCTCCTGGGGTGTCTGTAGAGATATTACCCATCATGGAGCGCAGAGATATTTCAGAGGCATGGGCTACGGCAATATTCCAAGTTGCCGCGTCAGTACCGTCGACTGTCATTGCAGCACTTCTTGTTAAGTTTCTCACAGATAAGCGCTCCACTGTGATAACCATAAGTCGCAAAGAGGTCGCGCTTGAAGAAGGCGAAATAGTCCGCGTAATTGAGGAATTCGTGCGCATAAAGAAATAGCCAAATTTTTGACGCAACAGTGTTTTGGCGTCTCAGCCCTAAAATGGCGATCGACCTTGCTCCTTCGGTCGCTGGGTGCTGCGCCATGATGCGGCACAGCGGCCGTTGCCTCTACGTTGGGCTTGGTGACGATGACAGTTCTTGAAGCGGCCACACTGGCATTGGCTGTTCTAGGGGCGGTGCTTGGTCTCATCAATACGTGGCATCAGATTGATCGAACGCGAGTAAAACTGAGGATTGTTCCAATGCTCGCGATACCTTATGGGGGCGTAGATAAACAGCTAACCTTTTGTATAGAAATTACGAACCTCAGTGCCTTTGCAGTTACCGTGAAAGAAGCTGGTGTTTTTTACAAAGGCATAGACTCACGCAGTGTGTGCACCCGGCCCGTACTTATCGACCACGGACCATGGCCTCGCAGGCTCGAGTCCCGAGAGTCGGTCACTGTGTATGGTCAGTAGCCGTCCGCGAAGCCGGGGCATCCTCTGAAATGTGCCTATGCCCGTACCACATGCGGCGTTGTACGCATGGGAAGCAGCCCGGCATTTAGGAAGTTCGCTGCCAATGCCGACTAAGTTTTAGCCAAGCGAACGCTTCGTCGGCAAGCCGGCTACGTGCTCCTTACTTCCAGCGTCGGGGTATCTGTGTTCAGACAATTGCCATCATGCTGGTTCTCGTGTGAGCTGTTGAAAAGGCTCCGATTCTGGGTCTTTTTCTCAACAAATGAAGAGGTATAGATAACTATGGCGGAGGCCGTCGTCAGTTCGGTGCGAGAAGTCGCCGAACTTGAGTCGTCAGATGCTGACCTAAAGCGTCGCTTGACCGTAGTGCAAATCCTGAACTGCGCTCGAAGGGACGCTGCGCGATGATGCGGCGCAGCTCTCCTGAGCTTCGATGTTAGATCTACTCAGAGGGAGAGGACGATGGCTATTGATAAGTGCAAGAAGTGCGGTAACGAGGTCAGGTACGGTGCTGCTGCGCGTCCGAAGTGCGCAGGGAAGGTAAAATCACTGAGCATGATCTACGGCACCATTGTTCTTGGTGTCTTCATTCTTGCCATGTTCATTGGCGTCTCTTCCGGTACGAAAAGCAAAGTATCGGTTGGCACACCTGTTTCCGGAGCGCCAAGCGAAGTATTTCATCCCGGTGACGATGTTCTGCTGGTCGTGAGCGAGGGCGTGGTCCTACTCGCCGATAACGAGCAAGCCTACGGAGCGTTTATGAAGCTCGCGATCGCTAAGGACTACTTGGGGATGGCACAGATGGAGGCTAGCGGATCGTTGTTCTCGGTTCCCAGTGGAACGAAGGCAAGAATCATCGACAGAGGCTTTGAGCGGCGCCTTGTCAGAATCATGGAAGGAAAGCATTTCGGAAGGTCCGGATGGGTAGTCCTTTCACTCCTCAAGAAGCCGTAGTCCAACAACGGCTCCAGCGGACCGGCTGCTGAGCCACGGCGTTATCGGCCTCACCTTCGCAGAAACCGCTGATTGGTTTCATATCGATCGACGTTTGCCGTCAGGAAATACAAACGATGCGCTTCAACGGAGCCATCAAATCCTGGAATGATGAACGCGGATTCGGCTTCATCCAGCCGGCTCAAGGCGGGCCGGACGTCTTCGTGCACATCAAGGCGTTCAATACTTTTGCTGGGCGCCCGCAGGTGAATCAGCGCGTGAGCTTCCAGGTAAGGCCTGGCCCCCAAGGCAAGCGGCGCGCGGTCGACGTAGAAGTTATTGGTGTAAAGCGAGCAGCGCGAGCCCCCATGCGCAGGAATCGGACAACGGCTCAACGGGGCAAGGCCAGTCTCTTGCTCATTCCGCTGTTTTCGGTGGGTGGCCGGGAGCGTTGATTGCCCAGCATACGCTGAGGCACAAATCCTCGAAGAGGGAATTCCGTTCGGTCTTCTGGGCCACGGTGGCGTTGAACATCACCGGATATTTCCTGGCCGGCGCATGTATCCGGTCAGTCGCGGGCTAACGACGGGCAAGCGCAACGCCACAACGAACCGGCCACCTGGATGATCACAGGCGGCATTCCGTTATTACCTTCAAAGGCCCCCCGGCGGATACCTGCCGACTTCACATCTCAGTAGACAATCAAGCACCGCGGGGGAGGAGTGTCGGTGCCTGACTGTGTGAACAGTGCGGCGCGCCGGCGCCGGGGCGACGACGGAATCAGGGCAGATGCAGCGGGGCGGGCGGGGTCCAGCCCGGGGCGCGGTGTTCGACGACGACGTGGGTGTAGATGCCGCCGCGCACGTTGAATTCGGCGGTGAGCCGCATGGCGCGCGGGGCGCAGGCGGTGACGAGGTCGCCGAGGATGCGGTTGGTCACGGCCTCGTGGAAGGCGCCCTGGTCGCGATAGGCCCAGATGTACTGCTTGAGCGACTTGAGTTCCACGCAGCGCTGATCGGCGACGTATTCCAGATGCAGCACGGCGAAGTCCGGCTGGCCGGTTTTGGGGCACAGGCAGGTGAACTCGGGCATCCGGATGCGGATGGTGTAATCGCGTTCCGGGTGCGGGTTGGGAAAGGTTTCGAGCAGCGCGGGCGTGGGTGCGCCGGGGGCGGGCATGGACATGGCGTGGCCATCCTAGGCAAAATCGAGCCGAGCATTATATCCCATCTATGGCGAGCCTCTCCGACGTGCCGATCGTTCCATGCGTCTGACTGCCATCCGGCTGGCCGGATTCAAATCCTTCGTCGAACCGACTCTGATCCCCATTCCCGGCAACCGGGTCGGCATCGTCGGGCCCAACGGTTGCGGCAAGTCCAACCTGATCGATGCCGTGCGCTGGGTGATGGGGGAGAGCGCCGCGCGCCATCTGCGCGGCGACGCCATGGCCGATGTCATCTTCAACGGCTCGGGCAGCCGCGCGCCCATCGCCCAGGCCAGCATCGAACTGCATTTCGACAACAGCGCCGGTCGGCTCGACGGGCCGTGGGGGCGCTATCGCGAGATCGTGGTGCGCCGGGTGCTGAGCCGCGACGGCCAGTCGCAGTACTTCCTCAACGACACCCGCTGCCGCCGGCGCGATGTCACCGACCTGTTCCTCGGCACGGGTCTCGGCCCGCGCAGCTACGCCATCATCGAGCAGGGCATGATCAGCCGCCTGATCGAAGCGCGTCCGGAAGAGCTGCGCACGCTGGTCGAGGAGGCCGCGGGGGTCTCGCGCTATCGCGAGCGGCGCCGGGAAACCGAAACCCGCATTGCCCAGACCCGCGACAATCTGGCCCGCCTCGGCGATGTGCGCGAGGAGCTCGGTCGGCAGTTGCAGACCCTGGCGCGTCAGGCGCAGAGCGCGCGGCAGTTCCTGGAGCTGCGCGAACGTCAGCGTGCGGTCGCCATCCGGCTCGCAGCCTGGCGCTGGCGCCAGCGCCAGGACGAGCTCGCCGGGCTCGCGGCCGAGCGCGGGCGGCATGAATCGATTCGGGCCGAACTCGAGGCCGAGCTGGCGCGGGGGGAGGCCGAGCAGCAGCGGCAGGATGAGGCGCGTCTCGCCGCATCCCGGGCGTTCGAGTCGCTGCAGCAGCGCCATTTCACGGTCGGCGCCACGCTCGCCCGCCTCGAGCAGGAGCGCGATCACCAGTTAGCCGCCGCCGCGCGAGCGCGCGCCGAGCATGAACAACTGCGTACCCGTCTGGATGACCTGGGCCGTGAACGGGCGGCGACGGCGGCGCTGGCCGATCAGGCGCAGGCACAGGTGGCCGAGCTGGGCCCACAGCTTGCGGAGCTCGACACCCAGCGGCGCGCGGCGCAGGCGGCGCAAGCCGAACAGGCGGCGCAGCTGAGGCAGATCGATCAGGCGATGGAAGCGGCGCGCGGCGCCTGGGAGCGTCTGCGCCGCGAGCAGACCGGGGCTGCTGCCCAGGCCGATCAGCTGCAGCAACGGCTGGCCGAGTGCGCGCGGCGGCTGCAGCGCCTGCAGGGCGAGGCGGTGCCGGATGCAGCCGCGCTGATGGCGACGGTGCGCGCTGCCGAGGTGGCCCTCGAACAGGCCGCAACGCGGGAGGCCACGGCAAGGATCGCGCTGGAGCAGGCGAGCGCGTCTTGTGCCGGGCAGCGGGAAGTCGAGCAATCGGCTCGGCGCGTACTCGATCAGACGCGAGGCGACTGGCAGCGCGCTCGCGGGCATCGTGCAGCGCTCGAGGCCCTGCGTCGTCAGCACAAGCCCAAGGCAGCGCCGGCGGGACCCGCGGCCCCGTCCGCCGCGGCGCCGCTGATCGAGTGCATGACGGTGACGCCGGGCTGGGAGCGGGCGGTGGAAACCGTGTTGGCGCACTGGCTGCACGCCCAGGTGCTGGACGATCCCCTGACGCATCTGCGGGCGGACACTGATCCGGACGGTCCCGCACTGGCCTGGCTGGATCCCGCCGTACCGGCCGGATGCGCGGACCGCTTGGCGGGACAGGTGCAGGGCGCCGGTGTTCTCGCGCACGCGCTGGCCACCGTGCACCTGGCGCCCGACCTTGCGACGGCGCGCGGCCGGGTGGCCGTGCTGGCGTCCCATGAATCGGTGATCACGCCCGAGGGTTGGTGGCTGGGTCCGGGCTGGGTCCGGGGCGGTCGCGCCAGTGCCGCCGGCGCCGAGGGCGTGCTGGTGCGGGAGCGTCAGTGGCGCGAGGTGTGCCGGGAGACGGCCGAATGCGAAGAAAAAGTGAATGCGGCGCGTGAGGCGCACGAGTCGGCGCTGGCGGCGCTGACCGCGCAGGACGGCGTTCGCCAGACGGCCGAGGGGGCGTTACGCGGCGCCCAACAGGCCCACGCGGCCGCGCGCCACAGTCTGGAGCGAGCCCAGCTCGCGGCCACGCAGGCCGAGGCGCAGGTGGCGCGGCGCCAGCGGGAAGAAGCCGAGATCGCGGAGCAGCAGGCCGCCTTGGACACTGCGGCGGTGCAGGCGCGTGCCGCGCTGGCGGCGTTCGATGAGCGCATCGCGGCGAGCCGGGCAGAGCTCGATCGGCAGACCGGGCGGCGCCGCGAAGCGGCCGATCGCCGCGACGCCCTGGCGCAGGAGCACACGGTGCTCGACCGGCGTCATCACGAACTCAACCTTCTGCTCGAACGGGCTCAGGGCGAGGGGCGTGCTCAGACGCTGCGCCAGCAGGCGCTGCACGCCGAAGCCGAGCGGCTGAGCGTGCGTCTGGCCGAGCTCGAGGCCGATGAAGCCGCGCGCCAAGACCCGCTGCAGGCGCTTGAAACCACGCTCACGGAGGCGCGCGCCGAACGCGAACGCATCGATGCCGAGCTGCGCGGCGCGCGGCGTGAGCTGGAAACAGCGGATCAGGCCCTGCAGCAGCACCGGCTGCACGCCCAAAGCCTCGGCTACCAGATCAAGGCGCAAGACACCGAACTCGAAGCGTTGGGCCTGCGTCATCAGGAAACCCGCCTGCGCAGCGAGGATCTCGCCGAGTGGCTCACGGCGCAGGGCGAGGACCCCGTGGCCGCAGCCGCGCGGCTCGATGCGCGTGACACCGAGGAAAAGCTGGTGGCAGACAGCGAATCCCTTGCCCGGCGCATCGAGCGCATGGGCGCGGTGAATCTCGCCGCCGTCGAGGATCATGCCGAACTGTCCGGCCGGATCGATGGGCTGGAGGCGCAGCATGCCGATCTCACCGAAGCGCTGGAAACCCTGGAATCCGCCATGCGGCGCATGGACCGGGAAACCCGCGCGCTGTTCGCCGAAACCTTCGAGCGGTTGAACGGCGTGTTCCAGGCCACGTTCCCCAAGCTGTTCGGCGGCGGGGAAGCGCGGCTGGAGCTGGAGGGCGACGGCAACCTGTTGCCCGGCATCCGCGTCATCGCCCGCCCCCCGGGCAAGCGCAACAGCTCCATCCACCTGCTCTCGGGTGGAGAGAAGGCGCTGACTGCGGTAGCACTGGTGTTTGCCATCTTCGAGCTCAATCCGGCGCCCTTCTGCATGCTGGACGAGGTCGACGCGCCGCTGGATGAGGCCAATGTCGGCCGCTTCTGCGATCTGGTGCGGGAGATGGCGGAACGGGTACAGTGCATCTTTGTCACTCACAACAAGACCACCATGACGGCAGCCGAACACCTGATCGGGATCACCATGCAGGAGCCGGGGGTATCCCGCATGGTGGCGGTCGATCTGGAACGGGCCAGTGCCTGGGTGGAATCACAGGACAATAGGTAAGCCATGAGTGGATTGCAGGGATTGATCTTCATCGCTGGACTCGTCGTGTTGGCTGGGGTCTATGCCCACTGGCGCTGGACACAGTCCCGCAAGACCAACCGTGAGGACGATGCGCACCGGCACGAGCCGGCCTGGGAAGAGGACGGGAGCTGGGAGAATGACGCCGATGAGGTGGAATCGGCCGAGATTCCCGAGATGTGGGCGGATCGCGCAGAGCTGGATGAGCCGGAAGAGGCGGTCGCAAGCGAGCCCGATCGGGAGCCGGCGCCCCAGGTCGAAGCGGCTGCGGGCCGGAGTGCATTGGCGGCTCCGGTGTTGGAACCTGCACCGCGCTCGCCCGCTCGCCGCGAAACCCGCCATGCCGGCCGGGTACTGGTGTTTTATGTCATGGCGCGGGATCCGGCCGGGTTTTCCGGTACGGATCTGGACCGGGCCTTTCGCGAGCTGCGTCTGGTTCCGGGCGAGCGCGACATCTTCTATTGCCTGTCCGAGCAAGACGCCCGCACGGTGTATTGCGTGGCCAATGCGGTGGAGCCCGGCAATTTCGATCTGTCGGCCCTGGATCAGTTGCGCACGCCCGGCCTGACCGTCTTTGCGGTGTTGCCCGGCCCCTGGACCGCGCGGGATATCTTGGCCGCAATGCACCGTGCAGCGCTGAGCCTGGCCGATCGCCTGGGCGGCGAGGTGCTCGACGCGCGCCGCGCGCCGCTGACGGCGATGAGCTTCCAAAGCCTGCTGGATGAGCTGCCGGCGGAGACATGAGGGGGGCTTCCGATCGCGCCGAGGCGCAGGCCGAGATCACCCGTCTGCGCGCGGCGATCCGCTACCACGATCATTGTTACTACGTCCTCGATCACCCCGAAATCTCCGATGCCGAATACGACGGGCTGATGCGCCGGCTGCAGGCGCTGGAAGCCCAATGGCCCACGCTGATCGACCCGGACTCACCCACTCAGCGCGTCGGTGGCGCGCCCTCGCCCGCGTTCCTCAGCGTGACCCATCGCGAGCCGATGCTGTCGCTGGAAAACGCCTTCCAGGACGGTGAAGTGGAGGCATTCGACCGCCGGGTGCGTGAGCGCCTGGGTCTGGACGGTCTCGTCACCTACTGCGCAGAGCCCAAACTCGACGGGTTGGCGGTGAGCCTGCTGTATGAAGACGGCCGGCTGGTGCGAGGTGCCACCCGCGGGGATGGCTATACCGGAGAGGACGTCACGGCCAACCTGCGAACCGTGCCCAGCGTGCCGCTGCGCCTGAACGGGTCGGGATGGCCGCGTGAATTGGAGGTGCGCGGCGAAGTCTATATGCCGCGCGCCGGTTTCGACGCCATGAATGCGCGCCTGCGCGCGGCGGATGAGCGCGTGTTCGCCAATCCGCGTAATGCGGCCGCCGGCAGTCTGCGCCAGCTCGACGCACGGGTGAGTGCGCGCCGGCCGCTGCGCTGGTTTGCCTACGCCTTGGGCGCCGGGGCCTCGGATGCCAGGCTGCCCGATACCCATTTCGATCGTCTGGCCTGCCTGCGCGACTGGGGTTTGCCGGTCTGTACCCTCAATGAACGGGTGCATGGCGTGACGGGTCTGCTGGATTACTACCATCGCATGCAGGCGCGGCGGGACTCGCTCGATTTCGAGATCGACGGGGTCGTCTACAAGGTCGATGACCTCGATGCCCAGCGCAGACTCGGTTTCGTCTCACGGGCGCCGCGCTGGGCCTTGGCGCACAAATATCCAGCCGAGGAGGCGACCACACAGATTCAGGCCGTGGCATTCCAGGTCGGGCGCACCGGCGCCGTGACGCCGGTTGCGCGGCTCGCCCCGGTCGTGGTGGGCGGGGTCACGGTGAGCAATGTCAGCCTGCACAATTTCGACGAGCTGCAGCGCAAGGATGTTCGCATCGGCGATACCGTGGTCATCCGTCGTGCGGGCGATGTGATCCCCGAAGTGGTCCGGGTGCTGACCGAAGCGCGTCCGGCCGATGCCGTCGCGGTGACTCTCCCCACGCATTGCCCGGAGTGCGGCGCCGCCGTGGTGCGCCCCGAAGGCGAGGTCATTGCGCGTTGCAGCGGCCAGCTCACCTGCCCTGCACAGCGCAAGGAAGCACTGCGCCATTTCGCTTCGCGCCGGGCCATGGATATCGAGGGCCTGGGCGAGAAACTGGTCGATCAGTTGGTCGAAGCGGGCCGCGTCCATGATCCGGCCGACCTGTACGGCCTGAGCGCCGAGGACATCGCCAGCCTGCCGCGTCAGGGCGAAAAGTCAGCGGCCAATCTGGTGGCCGCCATTGATCGATCCCGCGCCACGACACTGTCGCGGTTCCTGTATGCCCTGGGCGTTCCGGAGGTCGGGGAGGCCACCGCCCGAAGCCTGGCGCTTCATTTCGGCGATCTCGAGCCGCTGATGGCGGCGGACGAGGGAGCCCTGCAGGCGGTTCCGGATGTCGGGCCGGTCGTCAGTGCCCAGATCGCGGCGTTTTTCCGCGAGCCGCATAACCGCGAGGTGATCGAGCGGCTGCGCGCGGCGGGCGTTCACTGGGCGCCGGTGGCTGCTCCGGCGCCGGACCCAGCAGCGCAGGCCAGCCCTTTGCGGGGCAAGCGGGTGGTGTTGACGGGCACCCTGGCGGGCTTTACCCGGGAAGCGGCCACGGCCGAGATTCAGGCGCGTGGCGGGACCGTGAGCGGCAGCGTGTCGGCACGGACCGACTATGTCGTGGCCGGTGACGATCCGGGCAGCAAGCTCGACAAGGCGCGCGCCCTGGGCGTTGCGGTGCTCGACGAGGCGGCTTTCCAGGCGCTCCTGAACGAAGGCTGACGCGCCTCCGGACAACGTCCCGGACCGGCGCTTACCACATCAGGTCGTCGGGAACCGGGTAGTCGGCATAGGGATCGTCTGCCGTCGGGGGCGATTCCGGCGGGGCGGTATCCAGCGTCACGACCCGCGCCGGATCACGCTGAGCGATTTTTTCGGCGATCGGTGGTGGGACCACCTCGAAGCGCTCGCCCATGCGCACCAGGATCAGCCGGCCCGCCATCAGCTGCTCGCGCTGGCCTTGCTCCAGATAGAGCTTGCGGATCTTGCCGCCATCGAGGAACTGGTAGGGGATGTCAGCCTTGCTGCGGTCGAGTTTGTGCGCCAGGATCAGCTGGCGGATCTCGGCTGCCTTGGCTTTGCGTTCCTGGGCGGCCTTGCGCTCCAGATTGCGCGCCCGATCGCGTGCCACTTTCTCCCGTTGAGCCTTTTCGGCCGCCGACTCCGCCGCGTTGGGGCGTTGATCACGCCGTTTTTCCTTGGCGGCTTTCTTGAGCTGGTCCGGCTTGATCAGACCGGCCTTGAGCATTTGTTCCTGCAGCAGATTCGCCATGGATGTCATTCCTCTTCGCTGGAGGTCAGGTGCGCCGGGCGCGATGCAGGCTGAATAGCCCGAAGGTAGCCAGCAGGGCTGCGGTCAGCAAGGCCGGAGGGCCTGCGAACGCGTGTGTGCCCCCGGCCACGCCGCCGATGAAGCCGGCGAGTAGCAAGAGTGTACCGCCGAATCCGGTCCAGGCGCCGCTGCGCCGGCCGGGCAGCCGCTGTTCGACACGATATAGCTGTTGCGACAGCGCCTCTTGCCGGGCAGGGAGCTCGGTAACGGCCTGCAGGGCATGGTCGAGGGTGAGCGGCAACAGCGGCAGGCGCTGGGCGAGATCGGGCAGGCGTTCCTTGAATTCGCGGTAGATGCCGCGGGGACCGAGCTGCTCGCGCATCCAGCGCTCCATGAAGGGCTTGGCCGTACTCCACAGGTCGAGATCCGGATAGAGCTGGCGGCCCAGTCCTTCGATCTGGACGAGGGTTTTCTGCAGCAATACCAGCTGGGGTTGCACTTCCATGTCGAAGCGCCGCGCGATCTCGAACAGCCGCAACAGCAGCTGATCGAGATGGATGTCCTTGAAGGGGCGGAACAGGATCGGCTCGCACAGTGTCCGGATCACCGATTCGAGATCCTCGACGCAGGTATCGGGTCGAACCCAGCCGGAGGCGACATGCAGCTCGGCCACGCGCCGGTAGTCGCCGTTGAAAAAGGCATAGATGTTATGGGCGATGTAGCGCTGGTCTTCGCGGCCCAGGGTACCGACGATGCCGAAATCCACCGCGAGGTAACCCGGCCGTTGGGGGTCGCGGGTGTCCACGAAGATATTGCCGGCGTGCATGTCGGCGTGGAAGAAGTTGTGCCGGAACACCTGGGTGAAAAAGATCTCCACGCCGCGTTCGGCTAGAAAGCGGAAATTGACGCCGCGGGCCTTGAGTGCGGCAATGTCGCTGATCGGGATGCCATGGATGCGCTCCATCACCAGCACATGCCGGCGCGTCCATTCCCAATGCACCAGAGGAACATAGAGGATCGGCCGATCCTCGAAATTGCGTCGGGTCTGCGCCGCATTGGCCCCTTCGCGCACCAGGTCGAGCTCATCGAGAATGGTCTTTTCGTAGTCGGCAATGACCTCGCGGGCGTGGAGACGCCGGCCATCGGGAACGAAGCGTTCGATGAAATTGGCCAGCAGATACATCACCCGCAGATCCTGACGAATCCGGTCCTCGACACCGGGCCGCAGCAGCTTCACCACCACCTGGCGGCCATCCTTCAGCCGTGCGGCGTGGACTTGGGCAATGGAAGCCGCCGCCAGCGGGGTCTCGGAAAACTCGTCGAATATCCGTTCGACGGGCGCCCCATAGGTTTCCTCCAGAATGCGCCGGGCGATGGTGCCGGGGAACGGTGGCACACGATCCTGCAGCCGAGCAAGCTCATCGGCGACATCCAGGGGCAGCAAGTCGCGGCGCGTGGCCAGGGCCTGACCCAGCTTGATCGCCACGGGTCCGAGTTCCTCCAGGGCCAGACGCAGTCGCATGCCCAGGGGACGGTCCTCGCGGCGCCAGTGCCATGGCAGGACATAGCGAATCCATCCGAACGGCTGCAGGGGTGGCCAGCGGAACAGCGTATCGTCCAGGCGATAGCGCAGCACCACCCGGGTGGCTTGCAGAATGCGCAGCGTGGCTCGGAACATGCAGCGTCCTTACGGGGCGGGGTCAGAGGGCGTCGTCTCGTCCTGCAGCCGCGCCACGCGCGCGGCGAGTCGTGCGACATCGTCGCGCAGGCGATCGACTTCGTCCATCCAGGCGGTGACTTCGGGACGGTCCGGCAGAAGGTCGGTCTCGTAGCGCAGATACTCGCTGGTGTCCTGACCCAGGCTGAGCAGGCTGCGCCGGATCCAGGTTCCGGCGCGGCGCAGACCGGTGCCCACCGTATGGGCCAGGGCATCGCCAAAGGCTGACGACAGCAGCGATTCCAGATCGGGACGGGCGAGGACAATCAACTGCGAAAACCCCTCGGCGATCTCGATGTCGCCCTCCAGAGCGACACCCTCGGGTAATCGGCCGGTGTTGGCGCCCGCCAGACGCGAAAGACTGGCCAGGCTGCCGGACAGGGTGGCCTGGGCGGGTTCGTCGGATTGCGCCAGGACCTGCAGCCCGCTGCGATGTGCGAGCAGGTAGAGCGATCGATTCAGATCCCGGGCCTGCAGGGCCAGCATCCGGCCCTGCAGGCGTTCAAGCAGGCGTTCGGCCGCGGGACTGCCGCGCAGCCTGTAATTCAACCCCTGCTCCAGCAGGGCCAGTGGCAAGGTGTCATTGATGGCCATGGTCAGGTCCGGAATCCCCGATGGACGGCAACGATGCCCCCCGTGAGATTGAAATACTGGCAGTGTGCGAAGCCGGCTTCCACCATCATCGATTTCAAGGTGTCCTGATCGGGATGCATGCGAATGCTTTCAGCCAGATAGCGGTAGCTGTCGGCATCCCCCGCGACCATTCGGCCCAGACGCGGCAGGATATTGAAGGAGTACCAGTCATAGGCCGGCTTGAGGGGCGCCAGGCGCGGCTGCGAAAACTCGAGCACCAGCGCCCGGCCGCCGGGGCGCAACACACGCACCATTTCGCGCAGTGCGGTGGCCTTGTCGGTGACGTTGCGCAGGCCGAAGCCGATGGTGATGCAGTCGACGGAGGCATCGGGAAAGGGGAGAGCCTCGGCATTGGCCTGGACGTACATCAGGTTGCCGGCATGGCCGGCGTCCACCTGCCGCTCGCGGCCGCGCCAGAGCATGGCGGCGTTGATGTCGCTCAGGACCACCCAGCCGTCGCGGCCGACCTTCGGCAGGAAGGCGCCGGCCAGATCGCCCGTTCCCCCGGCCAGATCCAGCACGCGTTCGCCGGGGCGGATACCGGCCAGGGCGACCGTGAAGCGCTTCCAGACCCGGTGCAGCCCCATCGACATGAGGTCATTCATCAGGTCATAGCGTGTGGCCACCGAGTCGAACACGCCGCGGACCCGCTGCTGCTTGTCCTCGCGGCGCACTCGCTCGAAGCCGAAGTCGGTATCGTCGCCGGGTGGCTGGTCCGGAGTCATGGGCGATGTCCTCAAGGTTGCGGTTTGCGAACGTAGCCGGCCGCCTGCAGTCGGGCCAGGTAGGCGTCCCAGTTGGTCGATTGCGCCTTGCCCAAGGCGTAGAGCTGGGCGAAGGTGTAGATGCCGCTGTCGTGGCCATCATCGAACACGAGGCGTACCGCGTAATGGCCGGTGGGCTCGATCGCGCGGATGTTGACGCTTTCCTTGCCGGCCACCAGCAGCCCCGGCCCGGCGCCATGGCCGCGCACTTCGGCGGACGGCGAGAAGACCCGCAGGTATTCGCAGGGCAGCTGAAACACCTCGCCGTTGTCGAAGGTTGCCTCCAGGACCCGAGAGGCGCGATGCAGGGTCAAGGCGGTCAGGCGTGGGGTGTCGGCGGTGTCCATGGCATCCTCCCTCAGAGGATATAGCGACTGAGGTCTTCGTCCCGCGCTACTTCAGCCAAATGGCGTTCCACATAGGCGGCGTCGACAAACACGGCCGTACCGGCGTGATCGGGTGCGTCATAGGAAATCGATTCCAGCAATCGCTCCAATACCGTATGCAGCCGGCGGGCGCCGATGTTCTCCGTGCGTTCGTTCACCTCAAAGGCGACTTCGGCCAGACGGCGGATACCGGTCGGATCGAATTCCAGCTTCACGCCTTCGGTCGCGAGCAGGGCCTGGTACTGGCGCGTGAGCGCGGCATCGGGCTCGGTGAGAATGCGTTCGAAATCCTCCACCTCGAGGGATTGCAGTTCCACCCGGATGGGCAGGCGGCCCTGCAGTTCGGGGATGAGGTCGGAAGGCTTCGCGACGTGGAAGGCACCCGAGGCGATGAACAGGATGTGATCGGTGCGCAGCGTGCCGTACTTGGTGCTGACCGTGCTGCCTTCCACCAGTGGTAGCAGATCGCGCTGCACGCCTTCGCGCGAGACATCGGCGCCGGAGGTGTGGTCGGCGCGCCGGCACACCTTGTCGATTTCATCGATGAACACGATGCCGTTTTCCTCGGCGTGGCGCACGGCTTGCTGCTTGATGTCTTCCTCGTTGACCAGGCGCGCCGCTTCTTCTTCGGTCAGCGCGGCCAGCGCCTCCTTCACCGTCAGGCGCCGCTGCCGGCTTTGCAGATTGCCGGCCAGGTTCTGGAACATCGACTGCAGCTGGCTGGTCATCTCCTCCATGCCGGGCGGTGCCATGATTTCCATGCCCACGGACGGCGCGCGGACCTCGATTTCGATTTCGCGGTCGTCGAGCGTGCCTTCGCGCAGCATCTTGCGCATCTTCTGGCGGGTATCGCTCTGATCCTTGCCGCTTGCGGCCATTCCGCGCGAGACGCCGAGCAGGGCATCGAGAATGCGTTCCTCGGCCGCATCCTCGGCCGTCATCCGTACCCCTGCGATTGCTCGTTCACGCGTCATCTTGAAAGACATTTCCACCAGGTCGCGGATGATGGTGTCGACGTCTCGCCCCACATACCCCACTTCGGTGAACTTGGTTGCCTCGACCTTGACGAAGGGTGCCCGGGCCAACTTGGCCAGGCGCCGTGCGATTTCGGTCTTGCCGACGCCGGTCGGACCGATCATGAGAATGTTCTTGGGGGTGATCTCGTGGGACAAGGGCGCAGGCACCTGCTGGCGCCGCCAGCGATTGCGCAGCGCGATGGCCACGGCGCGCTTGGCGGCCTGCTGGCCAACGATGTGCTTGTCCAGTTCCTCGGTGATTTCCCGCGGGGTCATCTGGGACATGGAATCGTTCCTCGCCCGACGCCTCAGGCGTCCAGGGCTTCGATGGTGAGCTGGTGGTTGGTATAAACGCAGATGTCGCCGGCGATATGCAGGCTTTTCTCCACGATATCGCGGGCCGGCAGTGTCGTCTCGGTCACGAGGGCACGTGCGGCGGCGAGAGCGTAGTTGCCGCCCGATCCGATGGCCATGATGGCATCGGGGGGCTCGATGACATCGCCGTTGCCGGTGATGATCAAGGAGGCCTGGGCGTCGGCGACGCACATCAAGGCTTCCAGCCGGCGCAGCATCCGGTCGGTGCGCCAGTCCTTGGCGAGTTCCACGGCGGCGCGTGTGAGGTGGCCGCTGTGGGCCTCGAGTTTGGCCTCGAAGCGTTCGAACAGGGTGAAGGCATCTGCCGTGCCACCGGCGAAACCGGCCAGAACGCGTTCTCGGTAGAGCCGGCGAACCTTGCGCGCGTTGGCTTTCATGACGGTGTCGCCCATCGAGACCTGGCCATCGCCGCCCATGGCCACTCGGCCATCGCGGCGTACCGAAAGAATGGTGGTGCCGTGGAACTGCTGCATCGCGCCTCGTCCTGATGCGCCGGCTGGCGGCGGAAAGTCAAAGAAGCGATTCTACTGCATGCCGTCCGGCTTGGGGCGCCGCCGATGGGCGCGCGGGTGCGCGCGATCATAGCCTTGCGCCAGATGCTGGAAATCCAGATGGGTATAGATCTGCGTGGTGGAAAGACGCTGATGGCCGAGCAGCTCCTGGACCGCCCGCAGGTCGCCGCTGGATTCAAGCAGATGGGTGGCGAAGGCGTGGCGCAGCAGGTGGGGATGGACATGCTGGGGCAAGCCCTGCGTGATGGCGCGTTGGGCCAGGATGCGCTGCACGCTGCGCGGACCGAGCCGTGCACCGCGATGATTGACGAAGACCGCGCGCTCCCCGGCGCGCGCCAGTTGCGGGCGCCGGCCGAGCCAAGCCTCGAGGGCCTCGCAGGCCTTGCGGCCGACCGGAACCTGCCGCATCCGACTTCCCTTGCCCATGACCCGAACCTCGGCCGTCGCCAGATCCAGATCGGTGAGATCGAGCCCCACCAGTTCGCTGAGGCGCAGGCCGCTGGAGTAGAGCAGTTCACACAACGCGCGATCACGCCACTGCAGTGGGGTCTGCGGTCGATCTTCCATCAGCCGGTTGGCGCTGTCCGGATCGAGCAGCGCGGGAAGTGACTGGGCGCGGCGTGGGGCGCGCAAGTGCTGGGCCGGATTGTGACCGATCCGGCCGGTTTGGCGCAGGTGGCGATAGAAGCTGCGAACGGCCGACAAGCGCCGCGCCAAGGTGCGGGGATTGAGGCCCCGAGTGTATCCCTCGGCCAGCCATTGCTGCAGGGGTGGCGCGCTGTCGGGCCAGCTCTCGAGTTGTTGCGCTGCGCACCAGTCCCGAAGCGCGCCGAGGTCGCGGCGATAGGCTGCGAGAGTGTGCGCCGAATGCCGCTGACCGCGCTCCAGTCCGGTCAGAAACCCCTCGAGATCGTCATTCATGACGGGCTGTCGGCTTCCAAAGCCGCTCCGGCCAGATCGCCCAGGCGTCGCAGCACGGCTGTGCCCATGTGCAAGTGAAAGCGATGTGGGTCCTGGCTGCCGATGAGGAGCACGCCGGTGCCTTTCGGGAGCGGAATCAGCGCGGCCGAGGCGGGCGGCGGGTGGGGTGCGCGGAACATCCATCCGGCCAGTGCGGCCTCCAGCGGGCCGCAGCGCGGTTCCCCGGTCGCCGGCGGACCGGGCCACTCTTCCAGCGCCAGGCAAAGCGGGTCGAGGTGTGTGTGCTGCAGAGCCGGATGGGCGGCGGGCATAGCCAGGCGCACCATGTCGGCATGGAAATGGCGCACCATCGCCTCCACCAGCTGGCCCAGGCGGGTCTTGAGGTCGGGGATCCGCAGCAGCGTCAGCGCCAGCTCGTGGGTCTTGTCCAGCAGGGCCTCGTTCTGGCGTGCGTGGCGCAACAGTTCGTCCAGCGTGCCTTCCAGCCGCAGATTGCGTTCGCGCAGCACCTGGACCTGCCGTTCAATCAGCGAGGCGGCTTTGGGTCCAGCGCCGTGGGGGATCACCAGATCGGCCAGGATGTCGGGATGCTGGTCGAGCAGCGTGGGGTGGGCACGCAGGTAGGCCAGCACGCGATCGCGCTCTTCCTGATCAGCCGGCGGAAGCGGCGGCATGGCCATCAGCCCGGCGGATGGGGCAGATGCCCGTCGAAGACCCGCACCGCTGGGCCTGTCATCCAGACGGGTTCGCCCGCTCCTGCCCATCGGATCTGCAGTCGTCCGCCCGGCAGGTCGACCTTGACCTCCGGTGCGAGCTGGCCCCACAGCCGGCCGACGACCATCGCGGCGCAGGCGCCGCTGCCACAGGCCAGAGTCTCGCCGCTGCCGCGCTCGTAGACCCGCAGGCGAATATGATCCGGCGCCACGTGTTCCATGAAGCCGACGTTCACGCCTTCGGGAAAATCCGGTAACGACTGGATGGCTGGTCCGGTTTGCGCGACCGTCGCGGTGGCCACCGAATCGACCGCCAGCACGGCATGCGGATTGCCTAGCGACACGGCCCCGATGGTCCACTGTTCGTCGGGACCGATCCGGTAATGTGTGGCCTGCGCTGCGGCACGCAGCGGAATCTGCTCGGGATCGAAGCGTGGGATGCCCATGTTCACGCGCACTGCATCGTCGCCTTCCAGATAAAGCCGCAGCAGACCCGAAGCGGTTTCCACCGCGATCTCACGTCGGTCGGTGAGGCCTTCCTCGACAACGAAGCGGGCAAAGCACCGCGCGCCGTTGCCGCACTGGCTCACCTCGCCCCCGTCGGCATTGAAGATTCGGTAGCGGAAATCGGCATCGGGATGCCGAGCACTCTCCACCACCAGAATCTGGTCGCAACCGACCCCGAAATGGCGGTCGGCCAGCCAGCGTGCCTGCTCCGGTCGAAGTTCGACGGGTTGGCGTACAGCATCGATGACGATGAAGTCATTGCCCAGCCCGTGCATCTTGGTGAATCGCCATCCCATGGTGGTTAGCTTACCTGTGTGGTGGGTGTGCGCAACCGATCCTCGAACAACGGCCGCATCAGCTCGTCGAGTTCACCGCGTGCGGCCACGCCGGGCAATCCCATGCCCGGGGCGTAATCCAGAATATGCTGGAGATCCTGGATACGGTAGCCGTTCTCGACCAGGGCCAGCCGCTCGAGGCCGATGAGTGCCGGGTGAATCTCGCCGCAGGCGCGAGCCAGTGCGGTCAGTTCCCGGCGCAGGCCGATGAGGTAATTGGCGGTCCGTACGGATTTGAGGGCCGGGTCCAGACCGCGTGTCCGCCAGGGGGTATGGGTGGTGATTCCGGTCGGGCAGCGTCCCGTGTGGCATTTCTGAGACTGGATGCAGCCGATGGCGAGCAGCGCTTCCCGGCCCACGTTGATCAGGTCGCAGCCCATGGCGAGCCCCCACAGCGCGGCATCCGGTAACCCGAGCCGGGCCGAGCCGATGAAGGTCACCCGACTGGTCAGGCCATGCTGGTGGAAGATCTTGTAGACCAGTGGAAATGCCGCCTTGAACGGCAGCGCGACGCGATCGGTGAATACCAGCGGGGCGGCTCCGGTGCCCCCTTCGCCGCCGTCCACGGTGATGAAATCGACGCCGCGCTGGCCCGACGCCATGAGCGAGGCGAGCGTTTCCCAGAAATCCGGATCGCCGACGGCGGATTTGATACCGACCGGCAAGCCGGTGGCGTCAGCCAGATGCTCGACAAAATCGAGCAGTGTATCGATATCACTGAAAGCGCCATGGCGGGCCGGGCTTTTGCAGTCGATGCCCGGCCGGATCCCGCGCGTCGAGGCGATCTCCGGGGTGACCTTCACGCCTGGCAGCAGTCCGCCGAGGCCCGGCTTGGCGCCTTGACTGAGTTTGATCTCGAGTGCCCGCACCGGCGCGCCGCTGTCCAGCGTGCGCTGAAGCGCCGCGAGGCTGAAGGCGCCGTGTTCGTCGCGGCATCCGAAGTAGCCCGTCCCGATCTGGAAGACGATGTCCGCGCCGTTGTGATGATAGGGGCTGAGTCCACCTTCCCCGGTGTTGTGCAGGCAGCCGGCCAGATGGGCGCCGCGATTCAGGGCTTCGACCGCTACGCCGCTCAGCGCACCGAAGCTCATCCCCGAGACATTCACGATCGACGCCGGACGGAAGGCGTGGCGGCGCTCCCTCGCCGCGCCCATGACCTTGGCGGAGGGTAGCGGATAGCCGGCTTGATCCACGGCGTCGCCGGGATGGAACTGGGCCAGGGGAAAGGTGTGGTGTCGAATGACGAGCGCGCCCTCGCTGTGTTCGAGGTCCTGGTCGGTGCCGAAGGCGAATTGATTGTTCTGGCGCTTGGCGGTGGCATAGACCCAGCGCCGCTGATTTCGGCTGAACGGGCGCTCCTCGTCATTGCTGGTGACGATGTACTGACGCAACTCCGGACCAAAGCTTTCGAGCAGGTAACGGAAATGCCCGACCAAGGGATAGATGCGCAAAATGGCATGTCGTCGCTGGATGATGTCGCGCACCGCCAATGCGGCGAGGGCGATGCCGAAACCCACGGTGAGCCAGATGCCAATGGCCATGATGATCCCGTCTCCGCTGATGGTGTATCCCGCCCAAACTGCAGGGCTGTTGGCATTGTTTTGCACGGCTCAGGGACTGCGGTCTTGTCCAGGCCCCTCCCTTTGTCGCGGGATGAGGCCTATCATACGCCCCTACATGTCACGTACCTGCCGACAATTTTCTTTCCTGCGCTCCTGGACGGTTCCATGAAGACGCCGCATCTGCCGTCTCTTCCGGCTTTGCCCGCCTCGATCACCAAGACACCGGGATTGGCGCCGCTTGCGGCGCTGGGTGTGGTGTATGGCGACATCGGGACGAGCCCCTTGTATGCCCTGCGCGAATGTTTTTCGCCGCATTTCGGGGTTTCTTTAACCGCAGCGCATGTGCTGGGTGTCCTGTCGCTCATCTTTTGGGCGCTTATTCTGATTGTCTCCCTGAAGTATCAGGTCCTGGTGCTGCGTGCAGACAACCGTGGCGAGGGCGGAATTCTGGCCTTGCTTGCGTTGCTCAATCCTTGGCGGACGCTGGGGCAGGGCCGAACGGCGGCCTGGGTGATGGCCCTTGGCGTGTTCGGAGCGGCGCTACTGTACTGCGACGGCATGATCACGCCGGCCATCTCGGTGCTGAGCGCCGTGGAAGGCCTCAAGATCGCAACGCCGGCCGCCGGGCCGTTCGTGGTGCCCCTGACCTTGGTCATTCTCGCGATCCTGTTCGCACTGCAGCGGTTCGGAACCGCCCGGGTGGGCACCGTCTTCGGGCCGGTGATGTTGCTGTGGTTCGCCACGCTGGCCATTCTCGGCCTCAAGGGAATCAGCCACAATCCCGGGGTTCTGGTCGCACTCAATCCCTGGTATGGCCTGAATTTCCTGCTCAGCGAGGGCAAGACCGCCCTGCTGGTGCTCGGCGGCGTCTTCTTGGTGGTGACCGGCGCCGAGGCACTCTACGCCGATCTGGGTCACTTCGGGCGCCGACCCATTCGCCAGGCCTGGTTTGTGCTGGTGTTGCCGGCGCTGGTGCTGAACTATCTCGGGCAGGGCGCGCTGGTGCTGGCGGATCCGGCCGCGATCGAGAATCCGTTTTACGCCCTGGCACCACGCTGGGCGCTCTATCCGCTTGTAGCGTTGGCGACCCTGGCCACGGTCATCGCATCCCAGGCGCTGATTTCCGGCGTGTTTTCGCTGGTGCGGCAGTCCATCCAGCTGGGTGTGATGCCGCGGATGCGCATTGTCCAGACCTCCCCTTCGGAAATCGGTCAAATCTACGCGCCCGCAGCGAACTTCGCCCTCATGCTGGCCTGTATGGCCCTGGTTCTGGCGTTTCGCACCTCAGGGAATCTGGCAGCAGCTTATGGTGTCGCCATTACCATCACCATGCTGATCACCTCGGGATTGATCTACTTCACCATGCGGCGGGTCTGGCTCTGGTCGGGACCGGTTTCGGGGTTGATCGCCGGCGCCTTGATCTTCATCGAGCTGCCGTTTCTGCTGGCCAATCTGCACAAGCTGCATGAAGGCGGCTGGGTGACCCTAGGTGCTGCGGGCGTGCTGTTTTTTATCATGCGCACCTGGGATGAAGGCCGGCGCAACCTGATCACCCGGCTGCGCGCCGAATCCGAGCCGCTCGATACGCTGTTCGACCGCCTCGATCATCACAAGCCGGTTCGGCTGCCGGGAACGGCGATTTTCCTGACTGCGCCCCGGCTGGGCGCACCGCCGTCGCTGCAGTATCTGCTGAAGCACACCCATGCCCTGCATGAGCGCGTGATCCTGCTGACCGTGTTGATCGAGGAAACCCCGCGGGTGCCCCCGGGCCAGCGCATCGAGTGGACTCCGCTGGGTCATGGCTTCGACCGGCTGCTGATTCATTACGGTTTCATGCAGAGTCCGGACCTGCCTGCCGCTTTGGCGCAGGCGCGGCGGGCGGGACTGTCCATCGACCTGTCGGAGACCACCTTTTTCATCGGCCGGGAAACGCTGGTCATCGACCGCAACATTTCCTGGTATCAGCGCTTGCGTGAGCGGATCTACGCCTTCATGTTCCGCAACAGCATGCGGGCCATCGATTTCTACAAGATTCCGCCTGAGCGGGCGGTCGAGATCGGGATCTGGGTCGCGGCCGAACCGCCCGAGATGCGCACCGCCTGATCCACTCGTTCGCGCCCAGGAGAGCAGGACATGCAGACGCCCAAGCGACTTGCCGACTATACCCCACCGCCGCTGGAGCTCCGGTCCATCCACCTGACGATCCGCTTTGCCGAACAGGTGGAGGTGATCGGCGAGCTGGCGGTCGCCCCGCGCCCGGGCCGGTCGCCGGATTCCGTTCTGGTGCTGGACGCCGAGGACCTGGAAGTGCTGGAGGTCGCGGTCGACGGCCGCGTGCTGTCACCGCAGGACTACCGCTACGACGGGGCTCATCTGGAGATTCCCTGGCCCGAGACCAGCGTCCGTACCCGTGTGCGCATCGATCCGGATCGCAACACGCGCCTGGAGGGACTGTTTCCCTGCGGCGGCGGTTATTTCACCCAGTGCGAGGCCGAAGGCTTTCGCCGCATCACGCCGTATCTGGACCGGCCGGATGTGCTGGCGCCCTTCGAGGTGACGTTGCACGCCGACCGGCAGCGCTTTCCCATCCTGCTCGCCAACGGCAACTGCGTCGAGACCGGCATCGAGGGCGATCGGCATTGGGCGCGTTGGGTCGATCCCTACCCCAAGCCGGCCTACCTGTTCGCGGTGGTTGCCGCCGATCTGGCCTGCGTCGAGGATCGGTTCGTCACCGCCTCGGGGCGCGAGGTGGCGCTGGCCTGCTATGTGGCCCACGGTCTCGAGGACCGCTGCGGCCATGCGCTGGATTCGCTCAAGGCCGCGATGCGCTGGGACGAGGAAAACTACGGGCGGGAATACGATCTGGACCGTTACATGATCGTGGCGGTATCCGATTTCAACATGGGCGCCATGGAGAACAAGGGGCTCAACATCTTCAACAGCCAGTTCGTGTTGGCGCGGCCCGATACGGCCACGGACGACGATTATCACCACATCGCCTCGGTGGTCGCGCACGAGTATTTCCACAACTGGACGGGCAACCGCATCACCTGCCGCGACTGGTTTCAGCTCAGCCTGAAAGAAGGACTGACGGTGTTTCGCGATCAGTGTTTTTCTGCCGATCAGCCCGGCGGCGCCGTGCAGCGAATTCGCGATGTGGCGCGGCTGAAGGCGATGCAGTTTCGGGAGGATGCCGGGCCGTTGGCTCACCCGGTGCGGCCCGAAAGCTATCTCGAGATCAACAATTTCTACACCGCCACCGTCTACGAGAAAGGCGCCGAGGTGGTGCGGATGATGGCCAACACCCTGGGGCCGGCGGCCTTTCGCCGCGGGATGGACCGATATTTCGATCGCCATGACGGACAGGCGGTGACGGTCGAGGATTTCGTCGACGCGCTCGGCACGGACAGCGGGCAGGATCTGTCCGATTTTCTCATCTGGTACCGCCAGGCCGGCACGCCGCGTCTGGCCGTCCGGGGCGTTCACGATCCGGCCAATCGCACCTACACCCTGGAATTTTGCCAGCATACCCCACCCACCCCCGGACAGCCGGACAAGCAGCCCGTGCCGATTCCGGTGAGACTGGCGCTGCTCGACGCCTCGGGCGAACCGTTACCGCTACGCTTGAGTGGTGAGGATCGCGCCAACGGCCATGAGCGGGTGCTGGTGGTTCGCGAGGCTACGACCCGCTTCTGCTTCGAGGATGTCGCCGTGCCACCGGTGCCGTCGTTGCTGCGGGGATTTTCCGCGCCAGTGCACTTGGCCGACGATCTGACCCTGGCCGACCGGTTGCATCTGCTGCGACATGATCGCGATCCCATGGTGCGCTGGCAGGCGGCCCAGCAGGTCTGGATCGCCGCCCTGCAGCAAGCGATGACCTCCACCGCATCGGCGGGCCTTGCGCCGGCGGCGATTGCCGGATTCGCCAGTGTGCTGGACGATGCCGCGCTCGACCCGACGCTGGCTGCCGAGCTGCTGGCGCTGCCGGCGTATGAGACCCTGCTGGATGCCTTCGCCCCGGCCGACCCCTACCGTCTCGAATCGCTGCGCCAGCAGTTGCGCAGCCAGCTGGCCCGGGAACTGGAGTCACGCTGGGCCGCGCGCTATGCCGCTCTGGCGGGACGCGACGATCCCGCAGCACGGGCCCTGCGCAATCGCTGCCTGCAATTTCTGATGGCCGATGGTCTGGAAGTGTCCTACCGCGGCCTCTGCCGACGCCAGTTCGACGAAGCCGGAACCATGACCGAGCGCCTGACCGCACTGGCTCTGCTGGTCGATCATGGCGGCGAAGATGCCGAGTCAGCACTGGCGGCGTTTCACGAGCGCCACGCCCACGACGATCTGGTGCTGGACAAGTGGTTCCGCATTCAGGCCCAGGCGCGTCACGGCGCGGCCCTGGCTCGGCTGGATGCCCTCATGGCGCATCCCGCTTTCCGGTTGACGCAGCCCAACAAGGTGCGTGCCGTGGTGGGGGCGTTCGCTCATGGCAATCCGCTGCATTTCCATGCGCCGGACGGGAGTGGGTACGCGTGGGTTGCCGACCGGATTGCGGCGCTGGTTTCGCTCAATCCGCAGCTGGCGGCGCGGCTGGCCGGCGTATTCGCCGGTTGGCGTGATCTGACGCCGCCTTCCCGGGACCTCATGCGGGCGCAACTCGTGCGGCTGGCCGACCTCCCCGGGTTGCCGCCGGATCTGATCGAGGTGCTGGGCAAGGCGCTGGCCGACAACTGACCGACGCCGGGTGACAAGAGGGGATCAGCGCTCGCTGGTGCCGGTTATCCGGAAATCGGCGGGCTGAAGCAGTGGTTGTGCCGCGGCCAGGATCAGGCTCGCCCAAAGCCGCCGCAACTCGATCTGGGCCGGCAAGGGGCGGGACAGCAGCAGCACTTGGCGATGGCCTTGAACCGGGTCCGCCAGGATGCGTTCGAATCGATCGACGCCCGCCTGTTCGAGTCGCGCCATCACACCGGGCAGCGTTTCCGGTCCGGTGAGCGAGGTAATGTCCGACCAGCCTGGCGCACCACATTCAGTCGGCAGATCGGGCGGAAGATGGGTCTGGTAGTGATCCAGCTCGCCGGTTGCAGAGAGGCTCCAGAAGAGGGCGCTGCGCGCACCGAGGTCGGCCTGCAGGATGCCCACCCATGCATTCGGAGCGAGTCGGAGCTGGAGGGTTTCAAGGACGATTCTCGCCGCAACATCCGGCTGCGGCTGGCTCTGCAGCTGCTGGAGGACCCGATTCAGGCCTCGGAAGAGGTCATTTGCAAGCCGGGAATCGTCGGTTTGCACCGGCGGTTCCAGCACGGCAGCAATCGCTTGAATATGATGGTCATGGCCCCGAACCGGAAGCACGCACAGGCTCCCGAGCGGCGATTCGCTCCCGCTTCGGCCGGTAAGCGCAATGGCGATGCACCCGTCGGCCTTGAGCGCGGGTTGCAGAAACTCCCGCTGCGCGGTCGGGCTCAGCGGATGTCCGTCCTGAAAGCGGCCATAGCGATCGATGAGCTGACGCATCTCCGGCCCGGTGCCTGTCCGCGCAGCTTGGTTGCTCCATAGACACAGGCCTTGGTTTGTCCAGAGCCAGAGCGGCCGAGGCAACGATTCGAGGAGTTGCAGCTCCAGCTCGCCCCGCATGCCGGTATCCTCGGCGGCTGCTTCGCGCGGACGGCAGCTCAGCAAATCGTGTACCGAGCGGCCGAGCAGGAAGCGACGGACCAGAAAAACGAGCGGGACGATCGTCTTGTCCGAGCCCTCGGTCCGGGTTTCGATTCGGGTTTCGATTCGAGCCGTTCGCGGATGCCGGGGGTCCATCTCCTTGATCTGTCCGAGCAGGTCGGGCAGATCCTGAACTGGAATGTGAGCGAGCAGATCGTATCCCTGGAGCGCGCGTGGATCCGGTTGATCGAACAGCGTAGAAAAAGCGGGATTGCAGGCAAGGACTTTTCCCTTGCGCGCCAAGGCAAGCGGGGCGGGTGCCTGTTCGAGCAGGAGGCGTAGCACGGTTTCGCGCCGACGGCTTGCCATGTTCTGGCGGACCAGCCAGAAGGTCCAGAACAGTGTTGCGAATAGAATGAACAGGCTGTTGTTCAGGGTCCGCAGCACGGGCAGCATGACTGGATCGGGCGCGGCGATGCGCAACAGGCTTTCACTGAAGTTCAGCCAGCCGAGACTGAGGCCGACGAACAGCAGCGGCAGACTCAACAGGCCAAGCCATCGAGAGATCGGCCGACGCGGGAGCAACTGTTGGGGGGCCGGATCGGGCGTGCGCATTGAAGGTCTCGTCGCGGGGAGCTTGATCGATGGCCGATCCCTGGCCCACCAGCAGCCGGGCAGTCCCGTTGCTCGATGCAGAGCTGCTATTGTAACAGAGCCATGGGGCGGGCTGGGCGCGTCTCCCGCCGGCGTGAGCAGGGGATGTCACGGAAGTGTCATCCCGCGTTGATGTAATACGAACGCTTTTTGGACGCAGTGGATGGATTTCCATGGAAAACAAGACCGTTCTGATCGTGGACGATGAGAAGGCCGTTCGTCAGATGGTGGCTTTTTCGCTGTCACGGGAAGGGTTCACCGTTCTTGAAGCGGGGGATGCAACCGAAGCCCGTGCTCAGGTCGCCGATGGACGACCGCAAGTGATCTTGCTCGACTGGATGCTGCCGGGGATGTCTGGGCTTGAATTCGCCCGCACGCTGCGCAAGGACAGCCTGGCCCGGGAAATCCCGATCATCATGCTGACTGCCCGCACCGAGGAAGACGATAAGATCCGGGGCCTCAATGTCGGTGCTGACGATTATGTGACCAAGCCGTTTTCGCCGCGCGAGCTGATTGCCCGAATCCACGCGGTGATTCGCCGGAGCATCAACAGCAGCAACGAGGAAATTCTCGAAGCGGCAGGGATGCGGCTCGATGTCACGAGCCATCGGGTAGCGATCGGGGACGAGAAGGTGAGCCTGGGGCCAACCGAGTTCCGCCTGCTGCATTTCTTCATGGGACATCCGGATCGGGTATACAGCCGCAGCCAACTGCTGGATCGCGTCTGGGGACCCAGCGTGTACGTGGAGGAACGCACCGTGGATGTCCACATCCGGCGACTGCGCAAGGTGCTCGAAAGTCATGGCGTCGCGCATCTGGTACAGACCGTGCGAGGGGCGGGATACCGTTTTTCTGTACAGGGTTGAGCCGTGCAGCCTTGGGGTCGAGAGTGGTGGCGGCTGTTCTTGATATTGGTCGTCACGGGCGGTATGGGCGCTTGGTTCGACGCGCTCTCGTGGGGTTTGTGCGCCGGATTGGCGATCAGCCTGGTCTGGCAGCTCTGGCAGCTTCGCCGCTTCGAGTTGTGGCTGATGGGGCGCGGCCCGCGACTGGACGAGGGACGGCATGATATCTGGGCCGAGGTGGCCGGTCAGGTATTGCGCATCAAACGCCGGAGCCAGAAGCGAAAGCGCAGACTTTCCCTGATTCTGAAGCAATTCCTGAGATCCACCGCGGCGCTTCCCGATGGAACGGTGGTCCTGTCGGCCGATTCGCGCATCGTCTGGTTCAATCACGCCGCGCAGCGCCTGTTGGGATTGCGTTCACCGCACGACACGGGTCAGTG
Source organism: Candidatus Macondimonas diazotrophica (assembly GCF_004684205.1). Taxonomy (NCBI): domain Bacteria; kingdom Pseudomonadati; phylum Pseudomonadota; class Gammaproteobacteria; order Chromatiales; family Ectothiorhodospiraceae; genus Candidatus Macondimonas; species Candidatus Macondimonas diazotrophica. The sequence goes on along the minus strand of NZ_SRIO01000012.1, from coordinate 53,000 downwards.
GGTCGCGAATCTGATCCGTGCCCCGGCCTTCGTCCGCTATCTGGACGACGCAAGCTATGACCAGACGGTCGAGATTCCGTCTGCGCATGAGCCCGATACCACGCTTTCCCTGCAGATCGTGCCTTATGGCGACGATCAGCGTTTGCTGGTGGTACGCGATGTAAGCCGGGAACGCCGTCTCGATCAGGTGCGCAAGGACTTCGTGGCCAATGCTTCCCATGAGTTGCGCACGCCGCTCACGGTCTTGAGCGGCTATGTGGAAATGCTGCTTGATGACGTCGGCCGGGATCACTCGGCTTGGGCTGGTCCGCTCACGGATATGCGTGAACAGACCGTTCGGATGGAGCAGTTGCTGGCCGACCTGTTGCTTCTGTCGCGTCTGGACGAGTCACCGCGCGCTGCGGCGATGCAGCCGGTTGATTTGACCCATTTGCTGCGGCGCTGCTGCGCCGAAGGGGCCCGGGTTGCCGCGGACAAGGTGACGATCGAGGCCGAGATCGACGAGTCATTGGTGCTGCGTGGCGTGGAAGGGGAGTTGCGCAGTATCTTCGATAACCTGATCTCGAATGCAGTGAAGTACACCGCTCCGGGCGGTAAGGTTCGTCTCAAGGCGGCGCGCGTCGGCGAGGGCTTGCAGGTGGAAGTCGTCGACACCGGGATCGGAATCGCGCCGGAGCATTTGCCGCGTCTGACCGAGCGGTTCTATCGCGTCGATGGCGGGCGCGGGCGTGACCAGGGCGGAACCGGCCTGGGTTTGGCGATCGTCAAACACGCCCTTCAGCGGCATGACGCTCAACTCCTTATTCAAAGCCAGCAGGGCGTTGGCAGCCGCTTTCAATGCCTGTTTCCCGCGCATCGGGTATTGGCCGTGAGCGCCCTCGAAAACTGCGGTTGAACCCAACCCGTTTCTTAGCGCGATCGATGCGCGCCGGCCCTGGCCGCGGGGGTGTATCCCGCATGCCCGAGCGGGTCGGTCGTCTGTCACCAGATTGTCATGATCCCGGTGCATGCTGGGCCCGCGCGGATGACCGGGGATCGGTGCGCCGATGCGCGCCCGCCGAGGTTCATGGGTCGTGGGTCTTTCCGCAGCGCGCCCGCCCTCAATCTGCGGATTTCGATCGCGCATAAGCGCTCTGCGCCTCGGTATGGCGCATTTCCAATGGAGGATTTTCGGTGTTGCAGCACCTCAGTAAGTTCCTGGTCATGGCCTGTCTGTTGACCCTTGGCGCCTGCGCCAACCCCCAACTGCGTCTGTATGACGGCGGTCAAAAGCCGGATTCCAAAATCGCGTTGGTTACGCTGCCCGAAGCGATTGAGGCGGCGCGTCTGAATGGGGTCGAGGTGAAGGGCGCCAGCGGGTTGTGGACCCGAGGCGACAAGGTGCTGGAACTGACCCCCGGCCGCTATGAACTGCTGGCGTTCTACCGCGAGGTGTGGGAACACGGTGATTCTCATGATGTGCTTCGTTCGGATCCGGTTTTGTTCGTGATCGAGGCAAAGCCCGGTGAACAGTATCGGGTCGAGTACGTACATCCGGACAACTATGCGCAAGCCAGGCAATTGGCGGCGGATTTCAGCGCCGTACTCGTCAACGAAGCCACGGGCAAGCGAACCGCCTCGCAGCCAAGCGGCGTGCGATTTCCGACAGGGCTGATGGCCCAGTTCAGCGGTGCCAGCGAACTGGAATCGGCCGATGGTCAGGCCCGCCCTGGGCAGCAACAAGTCATCGAGCCAATGGGAGCGGCGGCCGCGCGGTCTGTGTCGCCTGAGCCTGTCACCGATCAGCGGGCTGCCGAACGCGCCGCTTCTCCCGCGACACCGCGGGATGCGGACTGGGTCGGTTTGATGCAGGCCTGGTGGAAGCAAGCCAGTCCCGCAGAGCGGCGCGCATTTCTACGTTGGGTTGGTGAGCAGCCGAACTGATGGCTCGCCGGGTAAATCATTGATAGACCCGAACATTCCAGGATTGTTCCGCGAGCGGCTTGGTATTTCATCAATTTGTCATATTTTTGAAAGGAAAATTTCACCGCTTCGCCCCATACTTTGCCCGATTCTTGGGGCCGGCGATGCGGTATTGCGTACGTTTCGGTAACCGAAGTGGATCAGGCAACCATTCGAGGCCGCGAGGCACTCGACAGGCGCAAATCATCCGATTCAGGGCGTTGTGAAGGGAGATTTCAGTGAAGAAGAATCTAGTCGCAGTAGCTATGGGAAGCCTTATGGTATTGCCGGGTGCAGCCCTGGCTGACGTCAAGGTCTATGGCCGATTCAATGTTGGCCTGGATGGACAGAAAGATGAGATCGGGCTGGATTCGAAGGAAGGGAGCACGACCTGGCGCCTGCAGGACCAGAACAACTCCTCGCGCCTGGGCTTCAAGGGCAGCCATGACATCGGCATGGGCGACATGTCGGTGATCTATCAGTTGGAATATGGCACCAATCCCGATGGCAGCGAGAGCGACGAGTTCTCGGAGCGGAACATTTTCATGGGGCTCCAAGGCGCCTTCGGGACCGCCAAGGTCGGTAAATTCGATACGCCGGTCAAAGAAATCGGCAGCAAGGCCGACCAGTTCAACGACGAGTCCATTGGCGACATCACCAATCTGATGGTGGGTGAGACCCGCGCCAACAACATGATCCAGTACAACACGCCCAAGCTGGGCAACCTGGTGACCCTCACCGCCGCAGTGGCGCCGGGCGAAGGGCGCGAAGCGCTCGACAATGCCAATGACGAGGACAACGGCGTTGCCGATACCTATTACGCGTCGGCAGAACTCGAACAAGGACCGTTTTATGCTGCGGTGGCCTATGCCGGTGATCAGGCAGGCAGTCTGAAATTCGATGGAAGTACCGTTGGGGTCGACATTCTCCGCGCCACGGTTGCGGTCGAATTGATGGAAGCCCTGGAAATCGGTGCACTCTATCAGCAGGCCAAAGGCATCGATCAGGATAATGGCGTTCAGGGCGGCGATGCCGAAGAGACTTCCTGGTTGGGTTCGATTGCCTACAGCTACGAAGCCTTCAAATTCAAGGTTCAGTATGGTCAGACTTCCGGTGATCAGACCGACATCGACCGCACCGAGCTCGCAGTTGGGATCGACTACAAGCTCAGCAAGGCGCTGACTGCGCAGGCCTACTACGTGACCTATGAAGACGAAGGCCGTACGGTTGGCGGCATCGACGATCCTCAGACCGACAGCTATGGTTTGGGCCTGGTCTTCAAGTTCTGAATGAGGTGAACGCATCGTTCGGGCATCCGAACGGTGTGGAGATCATCGGGGGTGGATCGCATATCTGCGATCCACCCCCTTTTTTGGTCGTCCCTGAAAGCCGCCAGCCACCGGTGGGCGGTCATGGATCAGCGCAGCCGGATTCAACGCGTACAACAGCGCCGAATGTCACATACGCCGGTCTAAAATGGCTGGAATGGTGACCGTGCATTGATCGGGGCTGCGAGGCAGGCATGGACGAGGTGAACCGAAACGCGCCGGATACACGCGCCGGCGAAAGTGTCGGGGCGAGGCTGGAAGTGCATGCCTTGCAGGTCAGCACGCACGCGGGCATGGGTCTGCTGCATCCCATGAGTTTCGCTTTGCCGGCGGGTGTGATCACCGCGTTGATCGGACCTGAAGGGGCTGGAAAAACGCTCCTGTTGCGGACCCTGTTCGGACTGACGCTTGCTGTCGGTCGCCTGGACGTTGCCGGAGCGGTCATTTTGCCGGACCGAACCGCACTGGCCCTCGATGACGCGGAATACGCTGAATCGGTGCGCCGGTCCATGGTATGGATTCCCAGCGCTCCGGCGGTACTGCCGGGTACACTGCGCGACAACCTCGTCTATGGTCTGCGACTGCAGGGCGAACGCAAGCTGAGCGATCCGGTCCAATCGATATTGGATCGATTGGGTCTTTCTGAGTCGTGGTCCCCGCGCTTGCATCGATGCGCGAGTGAGCTGAACGGTGAACAGCGCTATCTACTGGCGTTGGCGCGCAGTTTGATCGTCGATCCCCGGGTGGTGTTGGTGGATGTTCCCGCGATGTCTCTGAGTCCCGCTGCAACAGGTCGAATGGAGACATTGCTGCAAGACCTGCAACAGGATCGTGTGATTCTGATGGCCACGCACAATCTGTCTCAAGCCGCTCGCTTGTCCGAGATGTGCTTGTTTCTTCACGCGGGGCGAGTCATGGAGTGCAGTCCTACCGATCGCATGTTTACCTGCCCGGAACGGCGGGAAACCGAATGGTACTTGACTGGGCGGTATGGCTCGGCGCAATTGACCCAATCGAAGGTATGGAGGAATCATGGAAGCCGGTGACATTGCCCAGCACACGTCCCGCCGTTACAACGAAGAGCTTGAAGGGATCCGCAGCCGGGTACTGGCGATGGGCGGCGCAGTCGAAGACCAGATCGATCAGGCTATGCGGGCACTGGTCGGGGCCGACAGTCAGCTGGCTGAAGAGGTGGTCGCTGCCGATCATCGCATCAACATGCAGGAGGTCACGCTGGATGAGGAATGCAACCGCATTCTCGCCCGCCGTCAGCCTGCCGCGGGCGACCTGCGACTGATTATCACGATCCTCAAGATCATCACCGATCTGGAGCGCGTGGGCGACGAGTCCTGCAAGATTGCGCGGATGGCTGCACAACTGAGCCAGATGGAGCGGTCTCCGCATTGCTATCAGGCCTTGGAGCATCTGGCCGCGCGCGCGCGCGCCATGCTGACCGACGCGCTCGATGCCTTTGCCCGCATGGATCCGCGTGCTGCGTTGCAGGTTGTGCATGCGGATGAGGAAGTCGATCGCGAATATGAAGCGATCTGGCGCCAGAACATCACTTTCATGATGGAAGATCCGCGTACCATTCGTCGTATGCTGGATATCATCTGGTGCGCGCGCGCCTTGGAGCGGGTCGGGGACCATTCCCGTAACATCGCCGAGTATGTGATTTTTCTGGTCGGTGGGCGCGATGTCCGACACATTTCACTGCAGGAGATGCGGGCCGCGGTGGATCGTTTGCATCCGCCCGAGCCGTCGGCCCCGTGAGCTCTGAGCAAAAAAAAGCGCCCCGATGGGGCGCGAAGTGCGAGAGAGGGAGATCGTGGAGGATCTAGTGCACACAAGCTGTGTGCGAAAGACTATAAGCACAGATTACGCCAGCTTGATTTCATATCGATGAATCAATATGTTGAAATAGCCACGCCGGATTAGCGCTCAGCCGCAGGCGGCTTGCGCGATCCGGTGTGGTGCACTCCGGCATCACGGTATCCTCCGATTGGTGCAGCGACAGGATTTTCCTCTTGCCTTCATTACGACCTCGTTTCCTCGGTGTCGGCCCATGGGTAATCTGGGTCGGCGTGCTCGTCCTGAGCGCAGTGGCCGTTTATGCGGCATACCTCGATCACACGATCATCGCGCGTTTCGAAAGTCGGCGCTGGTCTCTGCCGGCGCAGGTATACAGCCGCCCACTGGAGCTCGGGGTGGGCGAGGTGGTCGATCGCGACCAGGTGGTGCGCGCGTTGCAACGGGCGGGATATCGTGCGACGGCGCGCCCGGACACACCGGGGACCTATCAGGTAGATGGCCAGCACCGCTTGGTGATCCACGTGCGGGCCCTGTCATTCTGGGACGGCCCTCAGCCGGCTCGCCGCATCCGAATTCGCTTCGATGAAACCGGGATTGCCGAGCTGACTGCCTTGGATGGGGAAGCGGCGCCTGCATTGCTTCGCTTGGACCCTGAATTGATCGGATCGCTTTACGGATCGGATGGGGAAGACCGCGTTCTGGTGCGCTTGAATGAAGTTCCACAAGCGTTGCTTCTGGGACTGCTCGCGGTGGAAGATCGGCAGTTTTCCCGGCATGTGGGGATCGATCCGGGGGCGGTGCTGCGGGCGGCGCTATCCAATATTCGGGCCGGACGCATCGTGCAGGGTGGTAGCACGTTGACCCAGCAACTGGTCAAGAATCTGTTTCTGGACAGTGACCGAACCTTTCGGCGCAAGTTTGACGAAGCGTTGATGGCGGTGCTGCTGGAATGGCATTACACCAAGGCTGAAATCCTCGAAACCTATCTGAACGAAGTCTATCTCGGCCAACAGGCCGGGCGTGCGATTCATGGCTTTGGTCTCGCCAGTGCCTATTATTTCGGCAAGCCATTGAGCGAACTGGAGATTCAGGAAACTGCGCTGCTTGTCGGGCTGGTCAAGGGCCCGTCGTATTATCATCCGTTGCGCCAACCCGAGCGAGCGCGCAGCCGTCGCGATACCGTGCTCGGGGTGTTCGCCGAGGTCGGGCTCCTTGATCAGGCAACATTCGAGGTGGCTCGATCCAGGCCACTGGGCGTGCGCACCGCCGCGCAGCGCGGAGGGGCGTACGGCGCGGCATTGGGGCTGGTCCGCGCCCATCTTCTCCGTGATTACTCTCAGGACGATGTGATCGCCGAGGGTTTGCGGATCTACACCACCATCAACCCGGAGGTTCAGGGTCAGGCGGAGCGTGTTCTTCGACGGAACCTGGACCGACTCGCCCAACAAGGGAAGAAAGATCTCCAAGGCGCGATTGTGGTGACCGATGTCCTCACTGGCGCGGTTCAGGCCGTCGTCGGTGGTCGTGACGATGCCGCCGGGGGATTCAATCGTGCGCTTACTGCGCGGCGGCCGATCGGTTCACTGGTCAAGCCGGCGGTCTATCTCGCCGCGTTGGAGTCTGGACGCTATACACTGGTCAGCACGGTGCGAGACGAGCCGGTGGCAGTCAAGGTGGCGGGTGGCACCATCTGGCGGCCGGGCAATGCATCTGGACGATTCCATGGCGAGGAACCCCTGTTCCAGGCGCTGGCCCAATCGCACAACGCGGCGACGGTGCACCTGGGGCTTGAGGTCGGGATTCCGCGCATCGTTCAGACCTTGCGCAATCTCGGTGTCAATGCGGATATTCCACAGGTTCCTGCAGTACTGCTCGGCACCCTCGAACTCAGTCCGATCGACGTTGCCCAGATGTATCAGACCCTCGCCGGCGGCGGGATCCATGCGCCGCTGCAGATCATCCGGGAAGTCGTCTCCCCGTCGGGCCAGCCGCTACGCCGCTATCCTCTGGACCTGCATCAGGCGGCATCCCCCGAAGCGGCGGCACTGCTTCATGCCGCAATGCGGCAAGTGGTGTTGAGAGGAACCGCTCGGAGTGCGGCAGGGTTGCCGTCGAGTTGGGAAGCCGCCGGAAAGACCGGCACTACGGACGAACAGCGCGACGCATGGTTTGCCGGATATGCGGGCAATCGCATGGCGGTCGTGTGGGTCGGTCGGGACGACAACACGCCGATGGGGCTGTCGGGCTCATCCGGTGCCTTGCCGATCTGGCTCGATCTCATGCGCAACAGCGATGTTCATCCTATCCCGCGTGTCCTGCCCGATTCGATGGCATTGCGTTGGGTGGAGCCGGCCACTGGTCGGGCCGCCGGCCCGGAGTGTGCCGGTGCGATCGAGTTGCCGTTCCAGCAAGGCACTGGCCCGGGCAATCCGGTACCCTGCGCGTTGACGGAGCGATGGGCGGTGCACCCGGATGAAAACTCGCCGGTGCAGCACCTTCGCCAGTGGTGGCAGGATTTGTTGGGCCGCTAGGCCGGGAATATCGTCAAAAGGAGCGCGCGCCGTGATGTACCGGCTGATGCTGGGAATACTGCTTCTGGTTTTGACTGCCTGCAGCAGTACCGGGGGGCGCTTGCCCACGCCGTTGCCCCCGGTGCCGCCCCCGGAGCCCGTGCCGGCACCGGCGCCGTCTCCGCCCGTTGAACCATCCACGCCGCGCCCCCCGGAGCGGGAAGATGTCCCGATGGCGCCGCTCAGTCCCTCAGCCCGCACCCTGCTTACGCAGGCTGAAGCGCAGCGTGAACGCGGCGACCTCAATGCGGCTACGGCGACTGTCGAGCGGGCTCTGCGCCTGGCGCCCGCACATCCTCAACCCTGGCTCGCACTGGCGGACATCCAGCTGACTCAGCAGCGTCCTGCGGAAGCCGAAGCGATGGCGCGACGGGCGCTCTCCCTGGGTGGTGCGACGCGAACCGTCCGTCGGCAGGCATGGACGTTGATTGCCCGAGCCCGCCAGATGCGGGGCGATTCGCAGGGCGCCCGGGATGCGCAAGAGCGTGCCGATCGCGAGACATGAGCGACGATCCGGAAAACGGCGGAATCTGGGGGGATGAATCGCCCCTGACCCAGCAACTGAAGGGCTATCAGGTCCGGCCCGGTCAAATCCAGATGTCCGAGTGGATTCGCGAAGCCCTGGCCGGCCGACAGACGCGGGTGATCGAAGCAGGAACCGGAATCGGCAAGACCTTTGCCTATCTGGTTCCGATCCTGACGATGGGCGAGCGCGTGCTCATTTCGACCGCCACCTTGGCACTTCAGGATCAGCTCATGGTCAAGGACCTGCCTTTTTTGCAGCGCGCTTTGGGTGTGAAGCGCGACGTGGTGCTGCTCAAGGGGCGCGGACGGTATCTGTGTCGCTACCGCTTTTTTCAGGCGGAACAGGATCTGTGGTATGACGGCCGCGGCGCTTTGGGAAGGGTCCGCCATTGGGTGGATCAGACGCGGTCGGGTGATCTGTCCGAATGTGCGGCGCTTCCGGCGAATCCGGAACTGATCGGCCGGATCACCGCCACAGGGGATACCTGTCTTGGCCAGGAATGCCCCGAATTTCGCACCTGTTATGTCGTCAAGGCACGCCGTGCGGCGATGGACGCCGAAGTCGTGGTGATCAACCATCATCTGCTGTTTGCCGATCTGGCGTTGCGGGAGGAAGGATTCGGCGAGTTGCTTCCGGGGGCTGATGGCGTGGTGATGGATGAAGCCCATCACGTCGCGGAAGTCGCCGCGCAGTTTTTCGGACGCACCGTGAGCAGCCGGCAGATCGCGCTGTTGATACGTGATGTACGCGCGGAGCGTGAAGCGGCCGGTGGCGCCGATCATCGGGATTTGATTCAGGCTGCCGAGTTGGTCGACCGGGCCTCCCGAACGCTGCGTGGGCACTTGCCGGATGGTGAGCGTCGGATCGCCTGGAATGCAAAGACGGATGAGGCGGGTGTGTTTCTGGCACAGCGCGCCGCGCTGTCAGACGCATTGGATAGCTTGGCAGCGGGTCTGCGAGGCGTCGCCGATCGCACCCCGGGATTGGCTCAGTTGCTGCGGCGGACGCAGCATCTGCACGACCATCTGGCGCGCTGGGGCGAAGAGGCCAGCCATACCGGGGAGGTACACTGGCTGCAGACCACCCGAACGGGCGTCGTGATGCACACAACACCGCTGGAGGTTGGCGAGCAGCTGCGCGAGTTCCGCATGCAGCGCCAGTGCGCCTGGATTTTCACCTCCGCCACACTGGCGGTTGGCCGGGATTTTTCGCGTTTTTTGAAAGACGTCGGACTGGATGAGGAGATCCCGTGTCTTCAGTTGCCCAGTCCATTTGATTATCATCGCCAAGCGCTGATGTACGTGCCCGAAGCGCTGCCTGCTCCCGACGCTCCAGACTACGAGGTCCGCTATCTCGCCGAAGTTCGTCAGGCATTAGAGTGGAGTGGTGGTCGCGCCTTTTTACTGTTCACCAGTCACCGCGCCTTGCGTCATGCTGCCGAGGCGTTGTCGGACTTGCAGTTTCCACTTCTCGTCCAGGGTGAGGCCCCGCCTGCACGGTTACTCGAACGATTTCAGGAAATCGGCCATGCGGTGTTATTGGGTGCGGCCAGTTTCTGGGCAGGCGTGGATGTTCGGGGCGATGCGTTGCAACTGGTCGCCATCGATCGCTTGCCCTTCGCCTCGCCGGATGATCCGGTGTTGCAGGCGCGGATCAACGCAGCGCGCGCGCGTGGCGGCAACCCGTTTCAGGAATGTCAGCTGCCGACTGCCGTGATTGCGATGCGTCAGGGGGCGGGCCGATTGATTCGGGATGCGAACGATCGCGGTGTGTTGCTGGTCGGGGATCGGCGTTTGATCCATCGATCCTACGGTCGCGCCTTCATGTCCAGTCTGCCGGACATGCCGGTGACCCGGAAATCCCACGAGGTGGCGGCGTTCTTTTCCCGACTGCGGAGCGAGGAGCAGCGAGCAGATGCGGTTATTGGCGATTGATGGCGCTACCGAACGGGCTTCGGTGGGGATCTGGAATGACGGTGTCGCGAAGTACCGCGAACGCGAAGCGCAAGGCGGTCACGGTGATTGGCTGCTCGCGACGGTGCGTGAGCTCCTGGACGATTCTGGTTATCCCCTTTCCAGCTTTGATGCTATCGCCTTTGGGTGTGGGCCGGGTAGCTTTACCGGATTGCGCGTCGTTGCTGCCGTGGTCCAGGGATTGGCGTTCGGCGCCGATCTTGGCGTGATTCCCGTATCCGATCTGGAAATACTGGCCCAGGATGAGGCGGAACGCGGCGATGGGTCGATTCTTGCCGCACTGGATGCACGCATGGGGGAGATCTATTGGGCCGCGTTTTCGGCGCGGGCAGGGCAGCTTGTCCGGCTTGTGGACGATACGGTGGGTGCGCCGGAAAGCCTCATTTTGCCAGACGCCGATGGACAGTGGCGGGGTGCGGGGAATGCGTGGATGGCTTATGGGCCGTGTTTGTGTCCGCAGCGCATCGTGCCGCCTCTCGGGGATGTGCTCCCCGCAGGGCGCTGCTTGATGAGACTGGCGATATCGCGTTATGAGACCGGCGCGATGGTGCCGGCCGAGGCCGCCTTGCCGGTCTATGTGCGCAATCGGATTGTGCAATCGCATTCAGGGCCCTGATTGCCTGGTATTGTGCTGCCTGTGGCCAAGGGCAGTACGGACAAAAGAAAAGCCCGGTTTTGACGCCGGGCTTTTCCAGGGGAAGGTTCAGGGAACCTTATTATTCAGCTCTGACCTTTTCTTTCTTGGTCGCAGAAACCACCGCAACCACACGACGGTTCAACTGACGGCCTTCTGCGGTGCGATTGTCCGCGATCGGACGTTCTTCACCGTAGCCCACGCTGGTCAGGCGGCTGGCATCGACATTGAACTGGTCGATCAGCACTTGGCGAACCGCTTCAGCGCGGCGCTGGGACAGGCTGAGGTTGTAGGCGTTGGTGCCGATCGAGTCGGTATGGCCTTCGATCACGGTATCCGTCATCGGATACTGCTTCATGAAGTCAGCGACTTTCTTGATTTCCGGATAGTACTCAGGCTTGACCACGGACTTGTCGAAGTCGAACAGCACTTCCAGGCGGATCGTCACCGGCTTTTCGATGATGATGTAGCAGCCATCGGCATCAACCTTGGCGCCTGCGGAAGTTCCGGGGCACTTGTCGCGGGAATCCGGAATACCGTCGCCATCGGCATCGCCATCAACCGGCTCTTCCATCATCACAGGGGCCGGAGCGGGAGCCGGGGCAGCCGCTTCGCCGAAGGTGTAGCCGATCACCAGGTGAGCGATGTAGTCGTCGATGTTGCTGTCCGTGTAGCTGACGTAACGGCCATCCAGACGCGCAAACAGGTTGTCGGTCAGGTTGGCTTTCAGGCCCAGGCCGGCACCGATGACAGGCTCATCTTCGTCGAAGTCTTCCAGATTCGGATCGATCTTCTTGAAGCCGTCCGCTTCATACCAGGCGTAACCGGCCGACAGCAGGGCGTAGGGGGTTACAGTCCATTCAGGCATGAAGTTGTACATCAGGTCCAAGGTGGCCTGAGTCATCTCGAAGTCAACCCCATCGGCACCTTCGACCTCGGTATCGACGCGGGAGCCAACCAGTTCCAGTACCCAGTGGGGCGTGAACTGATAGCCCAAGCCCAGCCGGTAACCGACATCGTCCTCGACACCCGCGGCATCGTCATCAAACCATTGATAAACGGCACCGGGAGAAACTACGAAACCGCTTTCGACCACTGCATGAGCAGCTGGTGCAGCCAAAAGCAGAAGCGCGGAGGCGCCTGTAAGTTTTTTCAATTGTGATTTCATTCGTTTAGGCTCCTTAATTCACTAACCTGACAGGGCGAGGTCTGATCAATTCACCGAAACGCTAGCAGAAGCACTTCCCGAGGCGCTTGCCGACGGTCCGTAGTACAGCCGGTTGGCCACAGCGGACAGATGGGCGGCTTTCTGGTAGTGCAACTCAGCCAACGCTTGGCCGATGGGGAACGGATCCAGCGAAAGGATATTGGCTTCGATGGTTTCAATATAGGCCAATTTTCCGAGTTTCAGACCCAGGATGATCGCGCAAGTGTCGCAGAACAGATTGCCGATCACGATGGGGCGCGGACCCGTACCGGGACCGGGAGGCGGCGTTACGCCGTCAGTCGGATCGAACGGAACGTAAAGAGTTTGGTCGAAAACGGTGTAGGTTTGAAAAACGCCATTTTCGGATGCAACGAAACCGCCGCCCAGATCGACGATGGCTTGACCGCGCACTTCGGACAGTGCCTGGTCATTCATTGAAGACAATTCGGCATGACCGGCAAGCGGTGCAAGCAACATCAAGGCCGCACAAGACAGACGCTTCATGATGATTCCTCCATTTTTGTCAATTAAGGCTTATATCAGGGAATGAAATTCACGACCGCCTTCGCGGTAGGTCAACCCCTACTAACGGAACAGAGCTGGGAACCGTTAGATAAACCCAGCCTCGGCTAAGCGTAATACAGGCATGTCGGGTAATCCAGTGTTGCCGGACGCCGACAGTCCTTGGTTGATTCATTCTGCCCGTATGCGTTGGCGCGCAGTCTAGCATTGAATCGATTGCGTCTTGAAGACGCCTTGTGGATGACGGGTCCGATACGTCCACGTCGCTCTCCAATCCGGGCGCGAGGAATTGGTGCGCACCGACATGGTGCCGGATTGGCAAGCTTGCCGCGGGTATTCCGCGAGCGTTCCACGCCCCAGCGTCGTGATGAGGCGATTTGGGAGGAACTCGGTTCGTCGCCCTTTTGCGTGTCTGTCCGGCAGCCATCTTGCAGGTTAAGATTCGGGTCTGGTTTCGTTTCGATCTTGACCCATCCTGGCTGCCGATCGGGCCATTTATCGTTGAAGGGAGCTGACCCCCATGACTGATATCACTGCGCTGTTGGGCGATGAAGCCCAATCCCTCCTGACCCACACCTGTCGGGGCATCGCCAAAGAGCGGCTGGAACTTCCGGGCGACGACTTCGTGGATCGCGTATTCGTCCAGACGGACCGCAGCCCCACCGTGCTCCGGAATCTGCAGACGCTTTTCGGTCATGGCCGCCTCGGCAACACCGGCTACGTCTCGATCCTGCCTGTCGATCAGGGCATCGAACATTCCGCTGCGGCATCTTTTGCGCCCAATCCGGATTTCTTCGATCCCAAGACGATCTGCGAGCTGGCGCTTGAGGGGGGATGCAACGCAGTGGCTTCGACCTATGGCGTGCTGGCGATGATGTCGCGCCGTTATGCGCACAAGATCCCCTTTATCATGAAGTTCAACCATAACGAGATCCTGAGCCTGCCAGTCCAATACGACCAGACGCTTTTTGCCAGTGTCGATCAGGCCTTCGACATGGGTGCGATCGGCGTCGGAGCGACGGTGTATTTCGGCGCTCCCGAATCTCGCCGGCAGATCCAGGAGGTGAGCGAAGCTTTTGCGCGCGCCCACGAGCTCGGCATGGTCACGATTCTGTGGGCCTATACCCGCAACAACGCCTTCAAGAAAGAGGGTGTCGACTACCACCTCTCCGCCGATCTGACCGGTCAGGCCAACCATATCGCCTCGACCATCGGCGCGGACATCGTCAAGCAGAAGATGGCGGAGAACAATGGCGGCTACAAGGCGATCAATTTCGGCAAGACCCACGAGAAAGTCTACAGTGAGCTGACCACCGATCACCCCATCGACCTGGTCCGGTACCAGGTGGCCAATTGCTACATGGGCCGCTGCGGTCTGATCAATTCAGGCGGTGAATCGGGCGCGAACGATTTCGCGCAGGCCGTACGCACGGCCGTCATCAACAAGCGCGCCGGTGGCATGGGCCTGATCTCCGGCCGCAAGGCCTTCCAGCGTCCGTTTGCCGAAGGCGTCAAGCTGCTGAATGCCATCCAGGACGTCTACCTGGATTCGAGCATCACCATCGCTTGAGGTGAATCGTCGCGTCGATGTCACGAAGGCCGGTGCATGCCGGCCTTTTTGATGGAATCAGCGATTGCCGAAGCGGGTGTGCTGCGCTGGGGCTTCAGAATTCGAGGTACTGGGCGATCAGACGCGCCTGAGTTTCGCGTTCGTCCTGTCTGCGTGGACCGCGCAGTAGCTGAATCGGCTTGGACAGGATCTGACCGAGCAGCCCCGCCAGATCGCCCCGGCGTCTTGGCAGAACATGGATATGGCAATGCGGTACTGTCTGATGGGCAGCGCGGCCTTCGTTGATCGCGAAGTGAATGCCATCGGGCGCCAATGGGCTGCGGCGCAAGGCCTGAGCAATGCCCTGCGCCGTCTCCAGGAGATGGGCGCGCAGCTCGGGGGTCAGATCCGTCAGCGTTTCGGCATGACGGCGCGGAATCACAAGGACATGGCCCGGGCGCAAGGGAAATGCATCCATCAAGGCAATGCAGTGCTCGTCCTCAACCACGCGGCTGGACGGGAGCTGGCCCTCGACAATTCGGCAGAACAGGCAATGTGCGGCGCCGGCGTTTGAGTTTCGCATCATGAGGCGGTGGCGCTTTCTGCGTGCGGCTCCTGATCCACGGCGACCAAAAGATCACAGGGAATGTGGCCAAGCAGACTCTTGCCCACCGAGCCGCCCCACCAACGTGCGAGGGCCCCTCGGTGACGGTGGCCCACGACGATCAGATCGGCGCCGTATTCGCGTGCTACTGCGCCGATGCGCTCGACGGGCTCGCCGAACTCGATCCGCGTCTGGACGGTCAGCCCCATGGCGGCAATGTCTTTCGCGCCATCGCCCAGCGTTTGGCGGGCGGGTGCTTCGAGCGCATCGGTCATCTCTGGCGTGACGATGGTTTCGGCCATCGTGAGTCCCGTCGGAATCCCCACCACAGCGAGCAGGCAGACCTCGGCCTTGCACAGTTTTGCCAGTTCCGTACCTTGATGAAGGACGGCGCGGCCCTCGGGAGAGCCGTTATAGGCGAGCAGAATCCGGTGATACATGAGACATCTCCCGGGTGAAACGCATCAGCCAGGCTGGAGCCATGGCGGCCAAGAATACGATCGCCAACAGTATAAAGCCTTCTCGATAGGCCCATGTATTGGCCTGGGCATAGACGACGCGTCCGAGAAAGTCGGCGGCGTAGCCTTGAGCCAGATCGCCCATGGCGCCGCCAGCCTCGGAGAGTTCGATGAGGCGATCGGTCAAGGCCTGGGTCGGGGCATGGCCGGGAGTCTGGGTCGCGGTCATGGCCGCCCCCATGAAAGCCGTGCGACGCTCCATGAACACGCTGAGCAGATTGACTCCTAGCGCCCCGCCCAGTTGGCGCACGAAATTCACGGTTCCCGAGCCCTGGGCGATCTTGGACGGCGGGACCGCGCGGAGCGCACCGGCCGTCAAGGCCGGCATCACCAGCCCCAGACCGATGCGTCCGAAGGCGATGGCGCATGCAAGGAACAGAAAGGGCGTATTGGCATCCACATCGCGCATCAACCAGAACGAGAGTGCGAAGATCGCCAGTCCCGCCATGACGGGATAGTGCGGCGGCAGGCGGTCCGACACCTGTCCGGCTACCGGGAATACCACCGCCAGAACCAATCCCGCTGGCATGAGCAGCAGGCCTGACCGGGTCGGTGTGTAGCCCTGAATGGTCTGAACGAAGAGCGGAATGAGGTAGGTCGACCCGAACAGGCCGGCGCCGTAGATAATGGTGACCGCTGCCGCTGCCGAAAAATGTGTGTTGGTGAACAGCGTGAAATCCAGCAGCGGATGGGCGTGTCGGCGTTCCCACAGGATCAGGGCCACGAGGCATGTTGCGGCGAAGAGCAGCGTCAATCCGGTGGGAATTTCACGCCAGCCCCAGCGCTGGCCATTGGCCAGGGCGGTGAGCAGTGGAAACAGGGTGGCGGCGATCAGCAGTAGACCGACGCCATCGAGCCGCGATCGACCGACGGCGTCGTCGGGGCCCGGCAGCAGTGCACTGGCGAGGCCCATGCCAATCAGGCAAAACGGCAGCGTCATGAAGAATACATAGCGCCAGCTGAGATGGTCGACCAGAAGGCCGCCGAGAGTCGGTCCAAGCGCGGGGGCAAGTACCACGCCGATCCCATAGATTCCCATCGCCTGACCACGCTTGTCCGGCGGAAAGACACTGAAGATCACCAGCATGGCGAGCGGCTGGGTCAGGCCGGCTGCACCGCCCTGGAGGATGCGCGCGAAGATGAGGATCTGTTCATTGGGGCTCAGGCCGCCAAGGATCGATCCGGCTGTGAAAATGCCGATGGCGATCAAAAAGGCGCCACGCTGGCCGAATCGTCCAACCATCCAGGCGTTGGCGAGCATGGTGGCCGTCATGGCTGCGAGAAATCCGGTGGACATCCATTGTGCCTGGGTGGCACTGATGCCGAAGGCGCCCATGATGTCGGGAATGGCGACATTGACGATGGTGGAAGACAGCACCGTGGAAATGGTGCCGGTCATGACGGTCAGGGTCGCCAACCAGCGGTAGGCGGCGCCGTATCGGGCGGTGAGGCGCGTCAGGTCCGAGCGTTCAGTGTTCAATGGCCACTTCCACCATCATGCCGGGCCGCAGGTCGGCCGCCGGCTGATCGAGGGCGATCCGGATCGGAAGGCGTTGGGTGATCTTGGTGAAATTCCCACTGGGGTTGGGGTTGGGAATGAGCGCGAACTGGCTGGTTGCCGCCTGCCCCAATTCGATGACGTGTCCACTGAAGGTTCGATCCGGATATGCATCGACGTAAACGTGGGTCAGCGCGCCCAGTTTAACGTCGTCAATTGCCGTTTCCTTGATATTCGCTTCCACCCGGATCGTCGCCGGATCATGCATCAGCAGCAGGCGTCGTCCCGGCACCGCATATTCCCCCGCATGAACGAAAGTCTCGTCGATCACGCCATCGACGGGGCTGCGCAGCGTAAGCTTGGTCAGTCGGACATGCTGCTGTTCCAGGTTGGCTCGGGCTTCGGTGATGGCCGCATCGATTTCCGTCAATTGATTTTCGAGTACCCGGATCGATTTCGCGTCGGCCTGTGCCTGAGCCACCCCGGCTTGCGCAACAGCCAGCTCCGCTTTGGCTTCCAGGGTTGATTGTTCGGCTGCGCGTTGCTCATGTTTGATCTGATCCCAGCTTTGGACGCTGATGACGTGGTCGGCGATCAGTGCATCGGCACGCTGGGCGTTGTGGCGTGCCAGATCCTGATGGGTTTGCTGGGCTGCAAGGTTGGCGCGCGCCCTGCTCAGCTGGGACATCGCACTTTGTTGCTGAGCCTGGATGGCGCTGCGTTGTTGATCGATCCGCGCGATCAGCGTGTCCCGGCTGGCCTTGAGTCGGGTCAAGGTTGCTTCGCTTTCTGCGAGGGCGGTTTGAGCCTCGCTGTCGTCGAGCTGGGTGAGCAGGGTTCCAGCGGCGACCGACTGGCCTGGCACCAGATCGAACTCGGCAATCCGCCCCGGGAGCTCGCTGCTGACCGTAATCATGTCCGCCGCAATGCGGGCATCGTTCGACTGCACCAAGGTGAGCTGACGGTGCAGCCAATGTCCAATGGCCAGGGCGAGCAGCAGCAGGGCCCCGATCGCGATCAATCGACCGAGAGCGTAACGAAACGAACCGGGCGCAACGATCCTGATCATGGCGTCTTCTCTTCGAGGTCATCGGGGTTGCAAGGCTTCCGGGTCAGGCGGGCCGCATTCGCCAGGATTTGATCGAGCATCGCCAGTAAATGCGCGATTGCCTGTTCATCCAGCCCTAGAAGGAGGTCCTGTCGCACTGTCGCGGCGATCGCATCGACATCGTTCAGGGCCAGGCGCCCGGCGCTGGTCAGAAGCAGATGCTTGGCTCGCCGGTCCTGGGGATCGATGCGGCGCTCGACGAGATTGCGGGATTCCAGATCGTCCAGAAGACGAACCAGACTCGCGCCTTCGATGCCGATGGACTGCGCCAGGCTGGTCTGGGATATCCCGTCACCCAAGCGGCTCAAATGCAACAGCACCAGCCAGCGCGCCTGGCTCAGCCCCGTATCCCGCGACCGCTCGTCGAGCAGTTGTCGCCAGCGTCGGGCGGTTTCGGCAATACGGGTGCCGATAAGCTGTACCGGGGGTGAGTCATTAGTGTTCATATAATAAGTATGCTAATTATATGATCGCTTATCAACTCCCTCGCTGGCTGCGCATCGCGAATAGCGCTTGACCTCTGGCGCGGCGCTGCTAAAATTCCCGACTCACCTAAGCGGGAATAGCTCAGTGGTAGAGCACAACCTTGCCAAGGTTGGGGTCGCGAGTTCGAATCTCGTTTCCCGCTCCAGAATTGGCTACGGGCCGGCGATAATTGTTGCTGGCCCGTCAGCGCTCCAGACGCAGGCGCGAGGCGCCGTCTCCCCATGGCTGGGTGGCAGAGTGGTTATGCAGCGGCCTGCAAAGCCGTGGACGTCGGTTCGATTCCGGCCCTAGCCTCCAAATTCATCGCGACGGTTTCCGAATCGCGGCGCACCGTCATGATCCAGTGCATCCATGAAGTCGGTGATGGCGTTTGCCACCGCCTGCGGGCGTTCGTGATGCATCATATGCCCGCATCCCGTCAGACGCGTTTCCCGTAGTGATGCAAAACAACGCCGGTTCTCCGCCATCAGTGCCGGATCGAGTCGCGCGAAGGGAGACTCCGTTCCCATAATCCAAAGCGTCGGCGCTTGAATATGACGCCAGCAGGCGCGTGCCTCATCGAGTCGATAAGGGATCGGGCTGCGGGTCCGATGGCGAGGATCGGCCCGGAGTCGCGGTCCCTGGGGACTGTCTTCGGCCCAGGCCTGTGCAATGAACGCAGCGTGATCGGCCGGCAGGCGTGGATTACTCCGCTGCAGGCGGGTGACGAAGGCGGGCCAGGTGGCGTAGACGCGTTGCTGCATCGGTGCGGTCTGTTCTCGCAACCAGCTTCGATAATGGATCGGGGCTGAATCGGGTGTCGTGGGGGGCAAACCGAATCCCTCGAGACTGATCAGGCGATCCACCCGATCCGGGCGGATGCCTGCATACAGGCAGGCGACGTTGCCACCCATGCTGTGGCCCACCAGCCGAACCGGTTGGTCCGGGCTGAGCATCGTCACCAGGGCATCCAGATCGGCAAGGTACTCCTGAAAATAATAGTTGCCAGACGCCCACGCGCTGCGCCCGAAACCGCGCCAGTCTGGCGCAATCAGTTCCCAGTTCGCGGGGAGGGCGTCCACTAGAAACTGGAACGTTGCGCCCGTATCCATCCAGCCATGCAGCAGCAGACAGACCGGACCATTTCCGCTTGGCCAGCGATGCAGGTGAAGTGCGAGCCCGCGAATCTGAAGCGTCTCAGGACATACCGCGCGACGTGGGAGATAGGCTGGGGCCACCTTATCGTGCATGGGGGATTCCTTAGAGGGCGAGAGCAGACTCGACAGCAGTGTGTGTACTCAGGTGCATGCTATGATTCAAACCTTGCGCTCGAGTTCGCCAATGGAACGATCATGACCTATTGCCTCGCCATCCGCTGCGATCAAGGACTTGTTTTTGCGTCAGATTCCCGCACCAACGCCGGTGTTGATCACGTCGGGACCTACAGCAAGATGTTCGTCTTCGAATATCTCGATGATCGTGTCGTGACCCTTCTCAGTGCCGGGAACCTCGCGACGACGCAGCAGGTCGTGGCCACCTTGAAGCGCCAGGCCGAGGATCCGCAGGCGGTCGAAAGCCTACGAACCTTCAAGAGCATCGACGAGGTGGCCGGGTACGTCGGTCGCGTCAGCCGGCATGTCCAAAGCACTGACGGAGCAGCCGCCGGTGGCTTGGTCGATACGACCTCGACCTTCATCGTCGGAGGGCAGATCGGGCTGGGCCGGGCGGATATCTTTCTGGTGTATCCCGAGGGCAATTACATCAGCTGTTCGGAACAAATGCCCTTCTTGCAGATCGGTGAGATCAAATACGGTAAGCCGATCCTGGATCGGAACATTCATCGTGCCATCTCCCTGGAAGACGCGGCGCGTGCAGCGCTGGTTTCCATCGACTCGACCATGCGCAGCAATATTTCCGTTGGGCCGCCCGTCGAACTCCTCCTCTATCGTACGGGCGATTTACAGGTGTTTCGCCATCAGACCTTCGATCTGGACACACCGTTCTACGCTGCGGTGAAAGAGGAATGGCAGAGTGCGCTGCGGCGGGCACTGGACAACCTGCCCCGCTTCGATTGGGAATAGCGCATCCCTTTGACGCCCTGGAGAACCATGGGCGATCACGCATCGAGCACAATGCGGCGCGCAGATGGTCGCCGAGCGCCGGGAACGACTGGAAGACGGTCCTCAGAATCAGCGTCGATGGACCTCCATCTCGGATATCGCCCGCCCCGCGCAATGGGGCGTTCACAGAGCGCCGGGGCGGCTGCCATGGGATGTGGCATTCCCGCATTCATGTGTGCGGCGACGTGGCAAGCCCGCCCGAAAGGCCGGCTGCTGGTGATCTGCGCAATCCTGTTGCGGTGTGAGCATCGCGCTACTCACGGATCGCATTGCGCTGCTTCCTGTTCACGCAGCGATGCAATTTCCTGGTCCTTTTCGACATCGCTCAGCACTACATTCTTTCCGTCCTGACCTTCTCGTATCATGTACTCGCTTTTTTCATAACGGGCGAGCAGCTCCCGGATTTTCTGGCAACGGGCCTGACGGATTTCCGGATCGGTGTCCGTCATGTTTCCGCTTTCATCGGATAAGGGTGTAGCGAAGCCGATGGGGGACGGCTGACCCGCAGGCGGCACGCTGATATCGCTTCTGATCGATCCGGCATTGAGCGGCCGATCGCTGTAGACCAGATTTCCGGCCGCGTCACGCGACTGGTAGATTTCAGCCGAGGCCCATAATGGCCAAAGCAGTGCCACGATGCAGGGTAAGCTCGTCAGGGTGGCAAGTTTCATCGTGCACACCTTCCGTCTGAGGCCTCTATCCGCGGATACGGCCGGGGTGAAGGGGAGGGTCGGTCCGGTTGTTCCGGGTCGGTGCAGCGGGTGACCTATCGAAGAGTATCGGCGGACCCATGGGGCGGCTTGAGCCGGCCGATGGTGGAAGACCTCGGCACGGCGCCGCATCGTCGAGAGCATCACGGCGCATAAAAAAGGCCCTGGAATCCTTACGATTCCAGGGCCGAGATGCGCGTGTGATGCGTTAGAGGTTGTAACCGCGCTCGTCGTGGAGCGAGATGTCCAATCCCTGCGTCTCTTCTTCTTCGCTCACCCGCAGGCCGATCAGGATGTCGATCACCTTCAGAATGATGAAGCTCAGCACGCCGGTGTAGATGACGGTGAACAACGCACCCTTGATCTGGATCCACAGCTGGCCGCCGATCGTCATGCCTTCAGCCAGACCGGCTCCGCCGAAGGACACATCGGCGAACAGCCCGGTCAGAATGGCGCCGACCAGGCCACCAACGGCATGTACGCCGAAGACGTCGAGGGAGTCGTCGTAACCCAACGCCCGCTTGAGCCGTGTCGAGGCCAGGAAACACAGCGCGCCCGAGATCAGGCCGAGCAGCAACGCGCCCATCGGGCCGCAGGTGCCGGAGGCGGGGGTAACGGCGACCAGGCCAGCCACGGCGCCCGAAGCGATACCCAGCACGGACGGCTTACCATGACTCAGCCATTCGGCAAACATCCAGGCAAGCGCTGCGCTGGCGGTCGCGACTTGGGTGGTCAGCATAGCCATGCCCGCTGAATCATCTGCGGCCACGGCCGAGCCGGCGTTGAACCCGAACCAGCCGACCCACAGCATCGATGCGCCAATCAGGGTGTAGGTGAGGTTGTGCGGCGGCATGGCTGTCGTCGGATAACCTTTGCGCTTGCCCAGTACCAGACAGGCGACGAAACCCGCGATCCCGGCATTGATGTGCACGACGGTTCCACCGGCGAAGTCCAGTACGCCCCAATCCCACATCAGCGCACCGTCACCCCCCCAGACCATATGGGCAATCGGCAGGTAGACGATGGTCAGCCAGACGGCGCTGAACAGCAGCATGGCGGAGAACTTCATGCGTTCGGCGAAGGCGCCGACGATCAGGGCAGGAGTGATGATCGCAAACGTCATCTGGAAGGTCGCAAAGACCGACTCGGGAATGGTACCGACGAGGCTTTCCCGGGTGAGTCCGGCCATGAAGGCGCGTGACAAGCCGCCCACGAAGGAGTGGAGATTCACGACGCCCTGTTCCATTCCCGTGGTATCGAAGGCCAGGGAATAGCCGAACACGACCCACATTATCGAGACCAGCCCGGTGATTGCAAAGCACTGCATCAGGACGGACAGGACATTCTTGGCGCGGACCATCCCGCCGTAGAACAGTGCAAGGCCGGGGATGGTCATGAACAGCACAAGCGCCGTGGCGGTGAGCATCCAGGCCGTATCGCCCGGGTCAAGCGTGGGGGTTTCGGCTGCCTCCTGAGCGCCGACAGCAAACGGCACCAAGGACAGTCCAGCGAGGGACAGGGCCCTGAGTAAGGGGAGACGATTTTGATTCATGATTGCTCCTGGACGGGTGGAAAGGAAATCATTCCCGGCTGTCCTAGAGTGCGTCGTTACCCGATTCCCCGGTCCGAATGCGGATGGCTTGTTCCATTGCTATCACAAAGATCTTTCCATCGCCGATCTTGCCGGTATTGGCGGCCTTGGCGATCGCGTCGATCACCTGATCCACCAGATCGTCACGAACAGCGATTTCGATCTTTGCCTTGGGCAGGAAGTCGACCACGTACTCGGCGCCACGGTACAGTTCCGTATGGCCTTTCTGGCGTCCGAAGCCTTTCACTTCGGTTACCGTCATTCCCTGAATGCCCAGATCTGCCAAAGCTTGGCGGACGTCATCCAGTCGGAACGGTTTGATGATGGCGGTCACCAGTTTCATGGATCGCTCTCCTGCGCAGGGTGATAGGGCCTAAATGGCCAAGAAGTCTAGCACCGCAACGCGGGTCGGGAATATGCAGCACACTCGAGGTTGGACCGGGAGGATCCATGCAGTCATGCAGGGAGTCCGGGTTCGCAAGCCGTACGAGTCGATCGGTTAGATGGCGTCACCTCCTGTTTCACCCGTCCGGATACGGATCACCTGTTCCAGATCGAAGACGAAGATCTTGCCGTCTCCGATCTTGCCGGTATTGGCGGATTTGCTGATGGCTTCGATCACCGCGTCGGCGAGATCGGAGGTCACCGCGATTTCAATTTTGACCTTCGGGAGGAAATCGACGACATATTCAGCGCCGCGATACAGTTCCGTGTGACCCTTCTGACGTCCGAAGCCCTTTACTTCGGTTACCGTGATGCCCTGTACACCGATGTCCGACAGGGCTTCGCGGACATCGTCCAGTTTGAACGGTTTGATAATGGCGGTAATCAGCTTCATGCGTCATGACTCCGGGGGTTGTTGAATGGCGAATCCGGACGGATATCCGACAATCCGCCCCAATCGTCACAGGCATAAAGCAGGTTCCATGCCATGCTTCGGGCGGAGGAACGACTCGTTGCGAGCATTGAAATGCGGCAATTTGGGGTGAATTGCTACTATGTGAAGTTGAGCGTCACGGAATGCGTGCCCTATTTTGGGGCACTAAAATGGTGCATCGCGGAACCCAAGGAGGATGCGTGAACAACCAACAGGCGTGGATTCACGAGATATCGGAGCAATTGGCCGGACATGCGTCGACCGGACCGGGTCTGCTGCGGGACGATCTCGCGCGCAACTTCAGGGCGCTGCTGCAGTCGGCTTTCGCCCGGCTGGATCTGGTGACGCGCGAAGAGTTTGAGATTCAGCAACAGGTCCTTGCGCGATTGCGAGTGCAGGTCACCGAGCTGGAACGGACTGTTGCCGCACTCGAGCGTGCTCAGCCGTGAGATAGACGCCCGCGGTTTCACAGCTTGGCAGGATGCCGCCGATACCCACCCAAAGGACTTGGGGAAAGAAAATGGGACTGTCTGTCATTCATACCCGCGCACAGGCGGGCTTGCTTGCACCCGCGGTTACGGTCGAGGTGGACCTGGCAAACGGACTTCCCGCCGTTACGGTGGTCGGTCTGGCCGAGACCGCGGTGAAGGAAAGTCGTGATCGGGTTCGCGCCGCGCTGCAAAACAACGGGTTCGAGTTCCCGGCTCGGCGCATCACCATCAATCTGGCGCCTGCCGATTTGCCCAAGGAGGGCGGTCGCTACGATCTGGCCATCGCCTTGGGCATTCTGGCGGCTTCCGGCCAGATTCCAGCTGCCGCCCTTGAAAACCTGGAAGTGATCGGCGAGTTGTCATTGAGTGGCGAATTGCGCGCCGCGCGGGCCGCATTGCCGGTCGCGATCGCATGCCGGGACGCGGGGCATACGCTCATCCTTCCATCGGGCAATGCCGAAGAGGCCTGCCGGGTGGCCGGGCTTTCACTGCGGCCGGCGCGTCACCTGCTCGAGGTGTGTGCCTATCTCAAGGGCGAAACCGAACTGCGGCAGCCCGAAATGCTCGACGAGGGCATTGCAGCGGCGTTCGATGAGGATTTGGGCGATGTTCGCGGACAATTCGCCGCTCGGCGCGCCCTGGAAGTAGCAGCGGCAGGTGAACATAGCCTGTTGATGATCGGGCCGCCGGGGACAGGCAAGACGATGCTGGCGCGGCGGCTGCCCGGGATTCTGCCGCCCCTGGCGGAAACCGAGGCGCTGGAAGTGGCAGCAGTCGCGTCGGTGAGCGATGCGGGCTTTCACCCCGAGAACTGGAAAAGACGGCCCTTCCGAGCGCCGCATCATACGGCTTCGGCAGTCGCTCTGGTCGGGGGTGGCAGTATTCCGCGCCCGGGGGAAATTTCACTGGCCCACCGGGGCGTTCTGTTTCTTGATGAACTTCCGGAATTCGATCGCCGCGTATTGGAGGTATTGCGCGAGCCGCTCGAGAACGGCGAAATTCATATCTCCCGCGCGGCGCGCCAGGCCGTGTTTCCGGCGCGATTCCAGCTCGTGGCGGCGATGAATCCGTGTCCATGCGGTTATCTGGGCGATATCCGAGGTCGCTGCCGTTGCACCGAAGAGCAGGTCGCGCGCTATCGAGCGCGCATTTCGGGTCCTCTGCTTGACCGCATCGATCTGCACGTTGAGGTGCCGGCAGTCGGTGCCGAAACACTGGGTGGCGATGCGCCTCCCGGAGAGCGCACCGAAACCGTGCGTGACCGCGTCGCGGCGGCCCGTGCACGGCAGCTGCTGCGGCAAGGCAAATCCAATGCAGCCTTGACGCAGCGGGAAACACAACGGTTCTGTGCGATCAAGGGGACGGTGCGCGATTTGATCCTGCAGGCCATGGAGCGGCTCGGGCTGTCGGCCCGTGCGTATCACCGTTTGCTGCGCTTATCTCGCACTATCGCCGATCTCGATGAATCGGAGGCCATTACCGCCCGACACATGAGCGAAGCGATCCATTTTCGCCTGCTCGATCGCCAACCAATCCGCTGAGCCCGCTGCGGCTCCTGCGCCCTCCCTGCGCAGCTAAGCCCGTCCGGCATGCGCCGATAACCCTACCGAGGCGTTTCCACTGCAGGCGGCGCCCGTGTATGGAGTGAAGCCCGTATGAACCGCATGATGAGCTGGCTCGGCGGTCGCCTGAGCATCTATCTCAGCCAGCGCATGGCTTCTCATGAGCCCATGGTTGCACTTGATACCGCCCGATACATTGCGTGTCTGAAGCCGGCCGATGTCTTGCTGGTGGAGGGCGATACCCGGCTGAGCGTCGCGATCAAGTATCTGACGCAATCCACATGGTCCCATGCGGCGCTCTACATCGGACCCGAAGCGGGATTGCGGGATGCCACCGGTACCCCACTGGTCTTCATCGAGGCGGATGTTGCGGCAGGTGTTCGGGCATTGAGTGCCGACGCCTATAGCGGACTGCATTGTCGTATCTGTCGTCCGGTCGGGCTTTCAGTCGATGAAAAACGACAGCTCATTGCCTATGCGTGCAGCCGACTCGGGCATCAGTATGATCTGAAAAACGTGTTTGATCTGGCGCGATATCTCATGCCGATGCCCCCGGTGCCGGTCAACTGGCGCCGTCGCATGCTGACGCTGGGGAGCGGCGATCCCACGCGCGCCATCTGCTCCACACTGATCGCGCAATGCTTTGCCGCCGTGAAGTATCCGATCCTGCCGCTGGTCGAAACCGTTCCGATGGGGCGGCCGGATTGCCCGGATTGTCTCGGGCATGTGCACCATGCACGCCATCACAGCCTGTGTGTGCCGCGTGACTTCGATGTCTCTCCGTACTTTGACATCGTCAAGCCGACGCTTACCGCAGAGTTCGATTTTCACCGGCTGATCTGGGGCCGCGTCGATGCGACAGGGGCGCTTGCGCAAGCGAATTAGACTGCATCGAGCCTTGCAGGGTGCAGGGAGAGGACGAGATGCCGGTCAGCGTCATGGCGCCGACCGGCATCTCGGGACCGATCACGGCGAGAGGCTGCTCTGCTGCAGCATCTCGGTGAGCGCCGCCTTCAGTTCGTCTTCAGTCAGGGAGGGGTTGCCGCCCTTGGGCGGCATCGTGCGGATACCGTTGACCGTATGATCCATCAAGGTGTCGAAGCCCTGCGCCAGCCGCGGCTGCCAGTCTTCCTTGGAACCGATCTTGGGTGCGCCGAGAACGCCCGCGCTATGGCATGCAGCACAAACCTGCTGAACCACTTCGCTGCCCGAGCGGGGTTCGGCCGGGGCTGCCGAGGCGCCTGCGTCAACCGTCTCCATGGGTGGCTGATCGCTGGTGCGGACTTCGCCGATGGGGGCAATGCGTTGTTCCAATGCGGCGATTTCTCGCGCCTCGAGCGGCCGGTCCTTGTGGGCAAAGCCGCCGATCAAATAGGCGAGAATCCCGATGAACACTGCAAAGGCGACCATGGCGCCAAGAACGCCGACCAGCGTCAGCATCGATTCGTTTTCCTGCTCCGACACAGGGGCCTCCTTATCAAGAGGGTAGGGCAGAGGTGGTTGGGCGCGACGCCAGGCATCCCGATTCCCGGGGCCGCAGGGTGGCTAAGTATACGCGGCGTACGGCCGGCATAAAACACGCCGAGATCAACCAATGGACGTTTGGCAGGGGAATCGCTATTCTAGGCGTCTTGGCGCCCGTAGCTCAGCTGGATAGAGCGTTGCCCTCCGGAGGCAAAGGTCAGAGGTTCGAATCCTCTCGGGCGCGCCAGATTTCTCACCCCCCCGCACCGTGCCTTCGCGCTGATGCATCCCCCTGGCGATCGGCCGTGTCTCATAGCATGCCTGCTCGCCGGTCACGGCGAGGCCGGGCGTACTGTCGTCAACACATCGCGCGCCGATTCGATCAGCAGCCGGATCGCCGGATGGCTGATGCGGCGTTCGACCGTGATGAGCCAGAACGATTCACGAATCCGCTCGATGGCGCCGACCAGACGCACCCCGTAACGGGCGCAGATCTCTTCGGCCAACGAAATCGGCGCCGGGAAATACCCCGCACCTGCCTGACCGAAGTCCTTCATCAACGCGCCGTTGTCGAATTCGCCCCGGATGCAGGGCTTGAGCCGCTCCTGGCTCAGCCATCGTTCGATTTGGCCGCGCACGGCCGCACCCGGTCCCGGCAGGAGCAGGGGTGCATCATCGAGACAGGCCGGAAAGGTCACCCCGTCCGGTATCAGGCCGGGTGCGGCAAAGAAGCCGACTGGACTCTCGCCGAGACGGTGGCTGTGCCCGTGTACCGCCAGTCCCGCCGGAATCGGCCGATCGGCCACCACCAGATCCAGACGGTGCAGTGCGAGTTCGGCGAGCAGCAGGTCAATGGGGCCTTCGCGGCAGAGCAGGCGGATGGGGTCCCGCGCCTCGTTGAGCGGCGATAACAGGTGATAGGCCAGCGACTTCGGTACGACATGGGCTATACCGACCCGCAAACTGGGGAGCACCTGGCTGTGTCCGGTTGCGAGCGCCGATTTCAGCTCGTCGCCCAGCGTCAGCATTTCCTCGGCAAATGACAAGGCGAGTCTGCCGGCTTCGGTCAATTCCAGGCCACGCCCTGCGGGCTGGAACAGGGCCGTGCCCAATTCCGCTTCCAGCCGCTTGATCTGCCCGCTGACGGTTTGTGGCGTCAGATTCAGATGGTCGGCGGCGCGGGCCACGCCCCCCATGCGGGAGACTGTCCAGAAATAGCGGAGGTGATTCAGGTTCATCGCTCGGAGTGTAAGGCAATCGCCGAAGTATTTATAAGAAGATTTCGTCTTTATCGGATGCTTCCCAGGCGCTACGATGCGCGACAACGCGCGAGCCCAGCGCACGCGCCGGTCACGGCTGCGCGCCGGCCAGGGGCGAGGATCGGCGTCCGGTTTGGGCCGTGTCGTGCGGATGATGCAACGTGCCGCGGTTTGCATTGGCCATCGCGTCGAAAACGATGGGCTCTGCCGGGATCGTGTCCGGTCGTGTTGGTGCACCGAAGAGGAAAATGTCAGTGATTGCCCTTGATCCCGTGATTCTGTTTTTTCTGCTGGGTCTCGCCGCCGGCTTGCTGCGTTCCGAACTGCGCCTGCCCGCCGCCATGTATGAGTTACTGAGCGTCGTGCTCTTGTTGGCCATCGGGTTGAAAGGCGGGGTGGAACTCGCCAAGCAGCCGTTTGGCCAGCTGGCCCCGCAGATTGCAGCGGTCATGGCGATGGGGTTCGTGCTACCGCTTGTCGCATTCCCCATCCTGCACCATGTGGGACGATTCAAGCGCGCAGATGCCGCCTCGATTGCCGCACATTACGGATCGGTGAGTGTCGGCACCTATGCCGTGGCCGCTGCCTACTTCGCCAGCCGACAGGTCGCGTTTGAAGCGCACATGCCCTTGCTGCTCGCCGTGCTCGAGGTCCCCGCAATCCTGGTCGGGATCGTGCTCGCACGCGGGGTATCCCGGGACATCCGGTTCGGCGCCATGGCCCATGAGGTGTTTTTGGGCAAGGGCATCGTGCTGCTCATGGGGGGGCTGTTGATTGGATGGATGGCGGGACCCGATGGGCTTGTCTCCGTGAAGCCGCTGTTTTTCGACCTGTTCAAGGGAATTCTTGCGCTGTTCCTGCTGGAAATGGGCTTGATCACCGCGAGGCAAGTGGCCACCTTGCGGCAGTATGGTGTCTTTCTGGTGCTGTTTGGCGTGGCGATGCCGCTCTTCTCGTCCCTTGTCGGGATCGGCATGGGATGGGGTTTGGGCTTTTCAACCGGTGGAATGGCCATGCTGGCCACGCTGGCGGCTTCCGCCTCCTACATCGCGGTCCCTGCTGCCATGCGCATCTCGGTTCCGGAAGCCAATCCGACGCTGTCACTGGCCGCGTCTCTGGGCGTCACCTTTCCGTTCAACGTCCTGCTGGGTATCCCGCTTTATCATTCGATGGCCATTCATGCGCATCGCTGGTTGGGAGGATAGATTCATGAGTGCGCCGATGCGAAAACTGCTCACCATCATTACCGAAGCCGCTCTGGAGCGGCTATTGGTCGAGGACATCGAACGCCTCGGCGCTCACGGCTATACCGTGAGTGATGCCCGCGGCAAAGGACGGCGCGGCGTGCGCAGTGCCGACTGGGAAGAAAGCCGAAACATTCGTATTGAAGTGGTGTGCGAGGAGACGGTCGCCGAGGCGATTGCGGCCTATCTGGAGGCGCACTATTACGCCGATTACGCCATGATCCTGTTCATGAGCGATGTTGCGGTGTTGCGTCCGGAGAAGTTTTGAGCGCGGCGACCGAAGCGCCGCTGGCAGTTCAGCGGGCTGGAGATTTTGCTCGGCACCAGGCGCTGTCACGGTTTCCCCGGTGAGTGCGCGCATGCGATCGGGTTTTGGTGTCCCGCTCGCTGTGCGACCGTCGGTGCTTGTGGCCGAGCCTGCGCGTGCGAGCAGGCCTGGGTCTTCGCTTCGATCTTCCATCCTGGATGCAAGTTGGCCAAGCGACGTTGCCCTGCGCGCGCAAGGCATCCAAACGCCGCTCCGGTAAGCGCGGAAGGGGTCCTCCTTCGAAGCCGCCTTGTGCTTGCGACCCCCCATGCTCGCCGGGGGGTGAGGTTGCATGAGCAACCCTTGGCAATTTCCAGGTGGACGATTCCACAGGATTACGCACCCGTCTGCCAAAGGCGGTCAAAATCCGGTTCGAACAGAATCCCGCTATCTGCGTCAGCGCCCGCATCCCTCGACCTGCTTCGGTTGCCTCCTTGCAGGCTGGTGACGTGCTCTCCCGGACCGGCGCAACCGCGCAGAGAGGCGATTGGGCGGCCTCAGAACAGCATCAGGCCATGGCTTCCGGCGACCGCGCCCAGCACCGTCAGCGCAGCCAGGAACAAGAGGATGTGATGCAGCCGGCTCATGCGCCGGAACACCGGGCCGGGCGCCTGTTCAGCCTGGCGCGCGAAGCGCTCATGCAGCAGCGGTTCCAGAACGAACAGCATGAGCATGAAGAAAATCCACAGGCCGAGCATCCCGCTCATCCACCAGAATTGAAACGCATGGAAGCGATGCCAGAGGTCCATTCGGTAGGTCAGCCATAGGCCACTGACTCCTGCCAGTGAGACCGAGACGCGTGCCTGCGCCGAGAAGCGCCGTTCCACGCTTTCGAATGCCTCGAGTGCCTGCCGAGCCGTAGGCTGCGCTCGGGCAAACGGCAGCACGACCAGCGTGACGAAGGAGAGGCCACCAATCCAGTGGATGACGGCCAGTACATGCAGCGCGCGGGCCAGAGCGATGTCCATCAGCGTATGTACCTCCCGGGTCTATCAGCAACGCCGTGGCCGCGACGTCGGATGGTTTCTGCACGGCCGTTGGCCGGCTTCGGACAGGGTAGAACCATCACGATATCGGTGGAGGCGACGGCTCGGGTGTGAAGCCCTGGATGTCGGCCTGCGCGATCAGTTGGGCGATGTAGCGGGCGATAGCCCGGCGGTGCGCCTGTTCGGTAAGGCGGTCGGCGATGACGCTGCTGACCGCCTCGAACGGCAGGCGTCGGGGTTCGCCGCGCCGGAGCAGCCGGATCAGGTGAAAACCATAGGCGGTCTCCACCGGCGTGGAGATGTCGCCCGGCGCTAGACGCTGCAGCGCGGCTTCGAACGGCGGCGTGGTCTCGCCCGGCCCGAGCTGGCCGAGGCGGCCACCCTCGGCACCCGAGGCGCAGTCGGAGAAACTGCGTGCCAGTTCAGCGAACCGCTCCGGAGCCTGCAGCAGCTGTGCATGGAGCTGATCGGCCTTGGCGCGCGCGGCGGCGAAGGCGTCGGCCTGATCGCGGCGCGCGGCGATCAGGATGTGCTCGGCTTCCTGCAGCAGCGGGGTCATGAAGCGCTCGGGGTGGTCGTCGTAGTGGCGGCGCACCTGCTCGGGTGGGGCTTCGCATGGCGGAACCTCCCGTTCGATCAGGGCGCGGATCAGCGCATCCTCTTCGGTTTCGATGCCGCCCTGGACGTCGGCCTGCGGGGTGGTATCGAGCGCCAGCCGGCGCGCCTGCTGCAGCAGCAGTTCGCGGATGATCAGGGCCCGCGCGGCCTGGTGCCAACTGCTCTCGAACTGATCGCCCGGAAAGTGCTGCATTTCGGCGGCGATGTGGCGCTGGGCGATCGGGTGGTCGTTGACCATCAGCGCCGCCGGTGTGTCGAGTGTCGCCTCAGCCTCAGCCTCAGCCTCAGCCTCAGCCTCAGCCTCAGCCTCAGCCTCAGCCTCGCGGCGGCAGGCCCGGACCGGTGCCGCATCCACACTGTGCAGCGGGATGATCGAATGCCGCGGTGATTCGGATGTGCGGTGACTCATGGCCCGTTCCTCAGGCATTGCGTGGCGGCTGGGTGCGGCGGCGCACGATCTGGTAGCCGGGTCGGCCGAGGTACCAGATCGGCGCACTCCAGATGTGCACCAGCCGAGTGAAGGGGAACAGCAGCAGCAGCGTCAGCCCCAGCAGCAGATGGGCCTTGAAGATCGGATGGACATCGGCGACATAGGTCGCGGCAGCCGGTTGCAGGGTGGCGATGCCCTGGGCCCAGTTCATGAACTTGACCATCTCGTGGCCATCCAGATGGCCGAGGGAGACGAAGATGGTGCAGAGCCCCAGTGTGAGTTGCAGCCAGAGCAGCAGCAGGATGCCGATGTCTCCAACGCTCGAGGTCGCGCGGATGCGCGCATCGAACAGCCGCCGGTGAGCAAGCAGCGTGATGCCGATGAAGCAGACCACGCCCGCCAGGCCACCGACGACGATGGCGAGCATCTGCTTGAGGCCGTGGCTGATGCCGAGCTGGTCGAACAGGGCAATCGGTGTAAGCAGGCCGACGAAGTGGCCCGCCAGAATGGTCAGGATGCCGATATGGAACAGGTTCGATCCCCAGCGTAACTGGCGCTTACGCAGCAGCTGCGAGGAGCCGGTCTTCCAGCTGTACTGTTCGCGGTCGAAGCGCAACAGGCTGCCGAGCAGGAAGACGGTCAGGCAGAGATAGGGATACCAGCCGAACAGGATCATGTTGAAGGTCGCAGACATGGGTGCTTCTCCCTCGGATTCAGCTCTGCCGCGCCCGCCGGGGTACGGCTGACAGGGGAACGCTGGTCACCGTTGCGCCCCCGGATTCACAGACGGTCGCATCGGGATCGAAAATCACCGGTGGCTCCGCCCACTGCGCGTCGAGTTCAGCTGGCAGCTCGGTGTTCAGGTGGACGGTCGTTGCGGTGTGGATCGACTGATCACCGGCCGCGCTGCGAATGGCCCGCAGCAGGCTGGCGTAGCCGCTGCCGCGCGCCCGCAGCCGCTCTTCAAGGGCGGCGAGGATGTGTAGCGTCTCGGCCAGCAGCAATCGGGCCTCGTCGAGTGGTCGGGTCGAGAGGTATTCGAGGAACAGCGGCAGGTAGTCAGGCAGCTCGTTGTTGATCCGCTCCAGTCCGCCCTGTTCGTAGAGCGCAGCCAGATCGACCAGCGCCTGGCCGCGGTCACGACTCTCGCCATGGACATGCTCGAACAGGTGGAGCGACAGCAGGCGGCTCTTGTCGAACAGCGCCACATAGTGTTCCTGCAGATCGATCAGATCGGTCTGCTCGACGAAGCTGCAGAAGTCCTCCAGTTCGGCCAGAACCGGCGGCGCGACCCGCCCTTCAGCCGCGATGAGACCGCGAATTTCGGCCATGGCTGCCTGCAACCCTTCGTCCGGGTAGCAGAGCAGCGCCGACAGGGCTTTGAACGTGGCGCTCATTTCGGTACCTCCCCGGGGTTGTGGGGCTGACTGCCCTGCGCCGGGCTGAACAGTTTCACCGGCGTGAACAGCTCGGCCTTCGAGCTGCCGCCGGAGCAGCCGTTGCCGAAGGAGAAGCCGCAGTTGCCGCGCAGTGCGTAGACATCCTCGTGCGTTTCACGGCGTGTGGTGGGGATGACGAAGCGGTCTTCGTAGTTGGCGATCGCCATGATCCGGTACATCTCCTCGATCACCGCGCCCGACAGGCCGACCCGGGTGGCGATCGACTCATCGATGCGTCCCTCGACACTCTTGGCGCGCATGTAGCCGCGCATCGCCAGCATCCGCTCCAGCGCCAAGGCGACGGGCGCCTCGTCGCCGGCAGTCAGCATGTTGGCGAGGTAGCGCAGCGGAATACGCAGCGAGCGCACATCCGGCAGACCGGCGTCGATGCCGATCTGCCCGGCGGCCGCGGCCGACTGGATCGGCGACAGCGGCGGCACATACCACACCATTGGCAGCGTGCGGTACTCCGGATGCAGCGGGAAGGCGATCTTCCACGCCATCGCCATCTTCCACACCGGTGAGTGGCGGGCCGCCTCCAGCCAGCTCTCGGGGATGCCATCGGCGCGCGCCTGGGCGATCACCGCCGGGTCGTTGGGGTCGAGAAAGAGATCGAGCTGCGCCTGGTAGAGATCGCGTTCTTCAGCCACACTGGCCGCCGCTTCGATGCGGTCGGCGTCGTAGAGCAGCACGCCGAGGTAGCGGATGCGCCCGACGCAGGTCTCGGAGCAGACCGTCGGCTGCCCCGACTCGATGCGCGGGAAGCAGAAGATGCACTTCTCCGATTTGCCGCTCGACCAGTTGTAGTAGATCTTCTTGTAGGGACAGCCGGAGACGCACATCCGCCAGCCACGGCATTTGTCCTGGTCGATCAGCACGATGCCATCTTCCTCGCGCTTGTAGATGGCGCCGGAGGGGCAGGCGGCGACGCAGGCCGGGTTGAGGCAGTGCTCGCACAGTCGCGGCAGGTACATCATGAAGGTGTTCTCGAACTGGCCGTAGATGTCCTTCTGCACCCCCTCGAAGTTGACATCGGCGCTGCGCTTGGCGAACTCGCCGCCGAGAATCTCCTCCCAGTTCGGCCCCCATTCGATCTTCTCCATGCGCTCGCCGGTGATCGCCGAGCGCGGGCGCGCCGTCGGAAAGGCCTGGGACTCGCGGGCGCTCTGCAGGTGTTCGTAGTCGAAGTTGAACGGCTCGTAGTAGTCGTCGATCTCGGGCAGGTCGGGGTTGGCGAAGATGTTCGCCAGCACCCGCCACTTGGCGCCGATGCGCGGCTCGATTCGGCCGTTCGGCTTGCGCCGCCAGCCGCCGTTCCAGCGCTGCTGGTTCTCCCAGTCGCGGGGGTAGCCGATGCCCGGCTTGGATTCGACGTTGTTGAACCAGGCGTACTCGACCCCTTCGCGGCTGGTCCAGACGTTCTTGCAGGTGACCGAACAGGTGTGACAGCCGATGCATTTGTCGAGGTTGAGCACCATGCCGATCTGTGCGCGGATTTTCATCGTGCAACCTCCTCAGGGGTTCCGGGTGTCGAGCGGCGCTTCGAGCCAGTCGACCTTCGCCATCTTGCGGATCACGACAAACTCATCCCGGTTGGAACCGACCGTGCCGTAGTAGTTGAAGCCGTAGGCCTGCTGGGCGTAGCCGCCAATCATGTGCGTCGGTTTGAGTACGGCGCGGGTGCAGGAGTTGTGGATGCCGCCACGCTGGCCGGTGATCTCCGAGCCGGGGGTGTTCACGATCTTCTCCTGCGCGTGGTACATGAACAGCGTCCCCTCGCGGATGCGCTGCGACACCACCGCACGGGCGGTGAGGGCGCCGTTGGCGTTGAAGGCCTCGACCCAGTCGTTGTCGCGGATGCCGGCCTTATGCGCGTCGGTTTCCGAAAGCCACACCACCGGTCCCCCGCGGTTCAGGGTCAGCATCAACAGGTTGTCGGAATAGGTGGAATGGATGCCCCACTTTTGGTGCGGGGTGATGAAGTTGAGCACGATCTCGGCCTCGCCGTTGGGCTTGAGACCCTTCACCCAGGTGGTCTTCAGGTCGAGTGGCGGCTTGTAGAGACACAGCGCCTCGCCGAAGGCGCGCATCCACAGATGGTCCTGATAGAGCTGCTGCCGGCCGCTGAGGGTGCGGAACGGGATCAGCTCGTGGATGTTGGTGTAGCCGGCGTTGTAGCAGACCTTCTCGCTCTCGAGGCCGGACCAGATCGGCGAGGAGATGATCTTGCGCGGCTGGGCCAGCAGGTCGCGAAAGCGGATCTTCTCGTCCTCCTTCGGCAGCGCCAGATGGATGTGTGGACGGCCGGTCTTCTGCTCCAGCGCCTCCCACGCCTTCACCGCGACGGTGCCGTTGGTTTCGGGTGCCAGCGCCAGAATCGCCTCGCAGACATCGATGTCGCGCTCGAGCCGGGCCAGACCTTGGGTCGCCCCTGCCTCTTGCACCGCGCCGTTGATTTGCCGAAGTCGATCGATGTCCTCGCTGGTGTCCCAGGAGAGGCCCTTGCCGGCATTCCCGGCCCGGTCGAGCAGCGGCCCGAGGGCAGTGAAGCGCCGGTAGAGGTTCGGGTAGTCGCGCTCGACCACGCTGATCTGCGGCATGGTCTTGCCGGGAATCGGCTCGCACTCGCCCAGATACCAGTCCTTCACGTCGAGCGCCTGGGCCAGCTCGCCGGCACTGTCGTGCTGGATCGGGCTCAGCACCACATCCTTCTCGACCCCCAGCACCTCGGGCGCGACGGCCGAGAAAGCCTTGGCGATGGCCTTGAAGATCTCCCAGTCCGACTTGCTCTCCCAGGCCGGGTCCACTGCCGCGCCGAGCGGATGGATGAAGGGGTGCATGTCGGAGGTGTTGAGGTCGTTCTTCTCATACCAGGTCGCGGTCGGCAGCACGATGTCGGAGTAGACCGCGGTGGTCGACATGCGAAAATCGAGCGTCACCAGCAGATCGAGCTTGCCCTCGGGGGCCTCGTCGTGCCAGGCGACCTCGCGCGGCTTCTGGCGCCCTTCCTGCCCCAGATCCTTGCCCTGTACGCCGTGGGGGGCGCCCAGCAGGTGCTTGAGGAAGTACTCATGCCCCTTGCCGGAGGAGCCGAGCAGATTGGAGCGCCAGATGAACAGGTTGCGCGGCCAGTTGGCCGGATCATCCGGGTCCATGCAGGAGAGCTCGAGCCGGCGCGACTTCAGTTCGCCGACGGTGTAGGCCACCGGGTCGACCCCGGCTGCTGCGGCCGCCCGCGCCACCGCCAGCGGATTGGTCTTGAGCGCCGGGGTCGAGGGCAGCCAGCCCATCCGTTCGGCGCGGGCGTTGAAATCGATCAGCGATGCATCCCAAGGTCCCGTCGGCGCCGTCGGTGACAGGATCTCGGCGGCACTGACGGTTTCGTAGCGCCACTGGTCGGTGTGGGCGTAGAAGAACGAGGTCGAGTTCTGCTGGCGCGGTGGGCGAATCCAGTCGAGGGCGAAGGCGATCGGCGCCCAGCCGGACTGCGGGCGCAGTTTCTCCTGGCCGACGTAGTGGCTCCAGCCACCGCCGGACTGGCCCACGCAGCCGCACATCACCAGCATGTTGATGACGCCACGGTAGTTCATGTCCATGTGGTACCAGTGGTTCATCGCCGCGCCGATGATGACCATCGACCGGCCATTGGTCTTCTCGGCGTTGTCGGCAAAGCCGCGTGCCACGGCCAGAATCTGCTCGCGCGGCACACTGGTGATCTGCTCGGCCCAGGCCGGCGAGTAGGGTTCGGGGTCGTCGAAATCGCGCGGCATGTGCTCGCCGCCAAAGCCCTGATCGACGCCGTAGTTGGCCAGAAACAGGTCATAGACCGAAGCGACCAGCACCTCGCCCTCTTTCAGCTTCAGCCGCTTGACCGGTATGTTGCGCACCAGCACGTCGGGGTGGTCGGTTGCGGCGAAGCCATTGCTGGCCGCGTTGGCAAAGTAGGGGAAGCGCACCCCCACTACCGTGTCGTGCACCCCCTTGAGGCCGAGGCGCAGCGTGGTGTCGCGGCCGTTGGCGTCTTTTTCTTCGAGGTTCCACTTGCCGGCGTCGTCGCGCCCGTCCGGGCCCCAGCGAAAGCCGATCGAGCCGTTCGGTACCACCACCTCGCCGCTCGACTCATCCAGCGCCACCGTCTTCCATTCAGGGTTGTTGCGCTGGCCCAGCGCATTGTCGAAATCGGAGGCGCGCAGCAGGCGATCGGCGACATGGCTCCCCTCCTGCGGCGCCAGCCGCACCAGCAGCGGCAGGTCGGAATACCGACGCACATAGTCGCGGAAGTAGGGCACCTGCCGGTCGACATGAAACTCTTTCAGGATCACATGGCCGAAGGCCATCGCCAGCGCCGCATCGGTACCCTGCTTCACGGCAACCCACAGGTCAGCGAATTTCGATGCCTCGGAGTAGTCCGGGCAGATGACCACACTCTTGGCGCCCCGGTAGCGCGCCTCGGTGTAGAAGTGGGCATCAGGGGTGCGGGTCTGGGGTACATTCGAGCCCCACAGCATCAGGAAGCCGGAGTTGTACCAGTCCGCGCTCTCGGCAACATCAGTCTGCTCGCCCCAGGTCTGCGGCGAAGCCGGTGGCAGGTCGCAATACCAGTCATAGAATGAGCCGCAGCCGCCGCCCAGCAGCTGCAGGTAGCGCGCTCCGGCGGCATAGGAAATCATCGACATGGCCGGAATCGGCGAGAAGCCGAATACCCGGTCGGGGCCCCAGCGCTTGACGGTGTAGGCGTTGGCGGCACCGATGATTTCGGTGATCTCGTCCCAGCCGGCGCGCACGAAGCCGCCATGGCCGCGGATCGACGTATAGGCGCGCCGCTGCTCGGGGTCCTCGACGATGGCGGCCCAGGCCGCGACCGGCGGCAGCGTCGCCCGCGCGGTGCGCCATGCGCGCAGCAGCCGGCCACGGATCAGCGGATACTTCACTCGCGCGCCGGAGTAGAGATACCAGCTGTAGCTGGCGCCGCGCGGGCAGCCACGCGGCTCGTGGTTGGGCAGCCCCTTGCGGGTGCGCGGATAGTCGGTCTGCTGCGTTTCCCAGGTGACGATGCCCCCCTTGACGTAGATCTTCCACGAGCAGGAGCCGGTGCAGTTCACACCATGGGTGGAGCGCACGATCTTGTCGTGCTGCCAGCGCTTGCGGTAGCCCTCCTCCCAGCTGCGATCCTCCTCGGTCACGATGCCGTGGCCCGCGGAAAAATCACCGACGGTTCTGCGAAAGAAAGTGAGCCGATCGAGAAAGTGCGACATGGTGGTGGCTCCCGGTTACTTGGCCGCGGCCGGTTGAGCCGGTATGGCGCGCCGCTGGCGTTCGAGGTCATGCAGCAGACCGCCCTTGCGGGTGTAGACCCCCCAGGTAAGGACAAGGCAGCTGATATAGAAGATGAGGAAGGCCCACAGCGCGGCCTGCGCGCTGCCGGTCAGGGCGATCGAGGTGCCATAGCTCTTGGGGATGAAGAAGGCGCCGAAGGCCGCGATCGCCGAGGTGAAGCCGGTGATGGCCGCAGCCTCCTTCTCGACCTGTCGCTGACGGGTCTTGGCGTCGGCGTCCGGCATCAGCCGCTGCATCTCCTTGGTCATGATTGCCGGAATCATCTGAAACGTGGAGGCGTTGCCGATCCCGGTGGCGCAGAACAGTGCAAGGAAGCTGGTGAAGAACACCGGGAAGCTCTGCATGTTCAGTCCGTAAAGCACGCCGCCCACGCCGGCCATCATGGCCACGAATACCCAGAACGTCACCCGACCGCCGCCGTACTTGTCCGCCACCCAGCCGGTCAGTGACCGCGACAAGGCGCCGACCAGCGGACCGAGGAAGGCCAGCTGCAGGGCGTTGACCTCGGGAAACTGGGTTTTGGTGAGCAGCGGGAAGGCCGCGGAGTAGCCGATGAAGGAGCCGAAAGTCCCCGTATAGAGCCAGCACATCAGCCAGTTGTGCAGGCGCTGGAAGATCACCGACTGCTCGGAGAACGATGCCTTGGCCGAGGCGATGTCGTTCATGCCGAGCCAGGCCGCGGTGGCGGCAACGGCGATGAAGGGCACCCAGATGAAGCCGGCGTTCTGCAGCCACAGGCTTGTCGTCTCGTCACCCTGGATCGCGACCTGCGACTCACCCCCCAGCGCGCCGAACACACCGGCGGTGATCACCAGTGGCACCAGGAACTGCACCACGCTGACGCCCAGGTTGCCGAGCCCGGCGTTGAGCGCCAGCGCATTGCCCTTCTCCGCCCGCGGGAAGAAGAACGAGATGTTCGACATCGAGGAGGCGAAGTTGCCGCCGCCAAAACCGCACAGCAGGGCCAGCAGCAGGAAGACCCAGTAGGGCGTCTCGGGATTCTGCACGGCAAAGCCGATGCCCACGGCCGGGATCATCAGCGACCAGGTGGTCAGCGTCGTCCATAGCCGCCCGCCGAAGATCGGCACCATGAAGGAGTAGAAGATGCGCAGCGTCGCGCCCGACAGCCCCGGCAGCGCGGCGAGCCAGAACAGCTCGTTGGTGCTGTAGCGAAAGCCGATGACCGGCAGCTTGGCAACCACGACCGACCAGACCATCCAGACCGCGAAGGAGAGCAGCAGACAGGGAATCGACAGCCAGAGGTTGCGGTGGGCAATACGTTTTCCTTCCTGGACCCAGAAGGCATGGTCTTCCGGCCGCCAGTGGGCCAGTACCCGATGAGAGCCCAGAACGCCAACCTGTTTGGCGCCGTGAATCTCTTCCATCTCGGGCAGTTCCGGCAGCTTTCGGAGCACGGGAGCCGCCGCCTCGCGCTCCATGCGCAGGATCGCCAGATGCATCCACACCAACGCGGTCCCCACCAGGACAAACAGCGCCATGAAGCAGCTCGTCCACAGTCCGGTGAGGTCGAGGAGGACGCCGAACAGGATCGGCAGAACGAAGCCGCCCAAACCGCCGATCATGCCGACCAGACCGCCTACCGCGCCCACATGATCCGGGTAGTAGACCGGGATGTGCTTGTAGACCGCTGCCTTGCCCAGCGCCATGAAAAAGCCAAGAACAAAGATGATGACGACGAAACTGGGCAGGCTCATTTCCAGATGGAACGCGAACGTCTCTTGCGCGCCATGCACCCGGTAATCCGTCGGCGGATAGGCGAGCAAGAAGGTCGCAGCGACGGAGACGAGGAAGGTCCAGTACAGTACCCGCCGCGCACCATAGACATCGGACAGATGGCCGCCGTAGGCGCGGAAGAAGCTGGCCGGGATCGAGAACAGGGCCGCGATCAGCCCGGCCGTCTTGATGTCGAGCTGGTACACCTGCGTCAGATAGCGCGGCAGCCAGAGCGCCAGGGCGACGAAGGCCCCGAAGACAAAGAAGTAGTAGAGCGAGAAGCGCCAGACCTGCACGTTCTTCAGCGGCTCCAGTTCGAGCCAGACGCTTTTGGGCTTGACCCCGGTTCGACGACGTTCGACCAGCACCGGATCATCCTGGGTTGTTATCCAGAACAGCACGGCGGTGATCGCCAGCGCCGCTGCCCAGATCTGCGCGACGCTTTGCCATCCAAAGGCAACCAGCACGAAGGGGGCGACCAGCTTGGTGACAGCGGCGCCGATGTTGCCCATGCCGAAAATGCCGAGCGCCGTGCCCTGTTTTTGCGGTGGATACCAGCGAGAGACATAGGCAACGCCAACCGCGAAGGAGCCGCCGGCAATCCCGACACCCAATCCCGCCAACAGGATCTGCGGGTAGGTTTCGGCCTGTGACAGCAGCAGTGTGGCCACGGCAGCGGCGAGCATCGTCAGGGTGAAAACCAGCCGGCCGCCGTAGCGGTCGCTCCAGACCCCCAGCGCCACACGACTGAGCGAGCCGGTCAGAATTGGCATGCCGATCAGCAGGCCGAATTGAGTCTCGCTCAAGCCGAGCTGTTCGCGAATGCCGATTCCAATGATGGAGAAGATGGTCCATACGGCAAAGCAGACGGTAAACGCCAGCGTGCTCGCGCTCAGGATGCGAGTCGATTGGGGATGGGCCTGAGTGTTCATCGTCGGGTTTCCTTGACTTCTGGATGGTTCGACCGACTGAGGCGTGATTCACGATTGGCGTTAAGGTGACAGGGGGCACAGCCGTTCGCATTGATTCATGTCAAATATCGATGTGACATTAGTCACACGTAATATTTGTCGCGTGCCAGAATGACCCAAGGAAAATTCAGCATGCCGATGGCGTAAATCGCCCAGGGCAACCCTTTGGGTGAAGGAGGGGATCGTGACGGAAGAGGTTGAAGCGCAGGCGCTGCCGCTGCTGCGTCAGTTGCCGGAGGCCAGCCGCGAGCGGCTGCTGGCCAGCGCGATTCAGCACCGCGTGGCGGCCGGAACGGTGCTGTTCGAACAGGGCGAATTGCCCAACTTCCAGATCGTGGTGATGTCCGGTTCAGTCCAGCTATTCGGCCGTTCGATTCGAGGCCGTGAGGTGCTGGTGGAAGTGGTGCGCGCACCGGATCTGATCATTCCGGCTGCGGTGGTCACTGCGGCGCCCTATCTGATGCAGGCGCGCGTGCCGGAGCCTTCGCGCTTTCTGCTGATTCCGGCGGCACTGTTCCGCGAGACCCTGCTGCAGGAACCCCTGCTGGCCCATGAGATGATCGACGCGCTGGCGCGGCAATTCCGGCGCATGGTGCGGCAGGTGAAGAATCTGAAGCTCAGGTCGTCGGTGCAACGGGTGGGCTGCTACCTGCTGACCCTATCCAAGCGCCAGGGTACGCCGGCGCAGGCTGTTCTGCCGTATGAAAAAAATCTCATCGCTTCGGAACTCGGCATCACCCGCGAATCGTTTTCGCGCGCGCTCGCGAGCTTGGAGAAGGCCGGCATCGAGGTCGCCGGGCAGACCATCACGATCGTCGATGCCGCGCGGCTGGCCGCCGCCTGCCAGCCTGATCCGCTGATCGACGATGCGGGCAGTGAAGCGACGCGATTCAGCGATGATCCGGCGCGCCCGGCGATCGCTGATCCTGGCGATCCATCCGGGCGCGGATCTTGATCACCGGCTGCTCGCCGGTCTGGAAATCGACGCGGCCATCGGGTTTGATTCGCGACGATCCACGACAGCGCTGGGTGCGATCGCCGAGGCGATCGCGGCCCATGTGGCGGCGCATGATGATCCCAATTGCGCCATGATTCCGTCCGTGAGCGATATCGCTGTCCTGCGCCCGGAACCCGGGAGTTGACTGCCGCGGTGATCGTCTCGGCGCCGGGCGTGGCACGATCCTCATTTTCTCCCGTGTCGGAATACAACCGGCGGCCCGTTCGCGGTCGCTCCGATGGGGAGCGGACGACGGTGGGTGAACAACGACGGGATGCGCTTGTCGATAGGCAAGGGATCGCCGGGAAGCCCGCCCCGCCGGTAGCCGAAGGCGCCGGAGAGCGGGGGATAACACGTCTTTGGAGTGAAGCATGCAGGATGATCGACTCGCGGAACGACCCTGGCACGCGTTGAATGCCGAGGAGGTGCTGCGGGATTTCGACGTGGCATGCGATGACGGGCTGTCGGATTCGGAAGTGCTGCAGCGCCGCGAGCGCTATGGCGACAATCGCCTGGCTGAAACGCCGCCGCGTCCCCTGTGGCTGAAGTTTCTCGACCAGTTCAAGAGCATCCTGGTGCTGATCCTGCTTGGCGCGGCCGTGCTGGCCGGTGCCATCGGGGATCTCAAGGATGCGATCGTGGTCGGTGTGGTCGTGCTGCTCAATGCGACGCTCGGCTTCTTTCAGGAATATCGTGCCGAGGCAGCGCTGGGGGCGCTGAAGAACATGCTTGCACCGAGCGCCCAGGTGCGGCGCGGGGGCGAGGTCAGGGTGGTCGACGCCGACACGCTCGTACCGGGGGACATCCTTCTGCTGGATGCCGGCGACCGCATCCCCGCCGATGCCCGGGTGCTGTTGGCTCATGGCGCCGAAGTGGCTGAGGCCGCGCTGACCGGTGAATCCCAG
The DNA here is from genome assembly GCF_004684205.1 of Candidatus Macondimonas diazotrophica. Taxonomy (NCBI): domain Bacteria; kingdom Pseudomonadati; phylum Pseudomonadota; class Gammaproteobacteria; order Chromatiales; family Ectothiorhodospiraceae; genus Candidatus Macondimonas; species Candidatus Macondimonas diazotrophica. The sequence goes on along the minus strand of NZ_SRIO01000012.1, from coordinate 9,703 downwards.
CCTGTTTCCAAACAGGTCGAGCCGGTGACGGAGCCCTCGGCGCTGGCCGAACGCCGCAGCATGCTGTTCATGAACACGGTGGTGACACGCGGCCGCCTGGAGGCCGTGGTCACGGCTACCGGCATGGCCACGGAGATGGGGCAGCTCGCCGGCATGCTGGCGCGGACCGTCGAGACGCCGACGCCTTTGCAACAACAGCTCGATACGCTGGGCAAGCGACTGGCCACGATTGCCGGGATCGTGGTGGGGTTGATGTTCGTGTTCGGGCTGATGCGCGGAGACGATCTGGGCCAGACCGCCATGACCGCCATCTCGCTCGCCGTGGCGGCGATTCCCGAGGGATTGCCCGCGGTGGTGACGGTGACGCTGGCACTCGGCATGCACCGCATGGCCAAACGCCATGCCATTGCCAAGAAGCTGTCTGCCGTGGAAACGCTGGGCTGCACGACCGTGATCTGCTCGGACAAGACCGGAACACTCACGCTCAATCAGATGAGTGCACGGGTGCTCTATTGCCGGGGCCGGCGTCATGCGGTGACGGGTGACGGGTACGAGGCGGTGGGCGAAATCGAGGCCGGAACCGATCTGGGTCCGATTCTGTTGCCGGCCCTGTTATGCGTGGATGCCAGTGTGCGCGACGGGGCGTTGATCGGCGATCCCACCGAAGGCGCTCTGCTGACTCTTGCGGCCAAGGCGGGACTCGATTCGGAGGTCGCGCTGCGGCTGCCGCGGATCGCCGAGATTCCGTTCGACTCGACGCACAAGTTCATGGCGACCTTCCACGATGAGGGCGAGACGGTACGGATGTGCGTCAAGGGCGCGCCGGACGTGCTGTTCGCCCGTGCGGACCGGTATGTCACCGAGCAAGGCGAGGCGCCGCTGGACGCTGCGGCCCGCGCGGCGTTCGAGCAGGAAAACGATGCGCTGGCCTCGGCAGCCATGCGTGTCCTCGCCCTCGCCAGCCGCCGTATTCCTGCAAACACGTTTGATCCATCCGGCGATCTGATGCCGTGGGCCCAGGCGCTGAATCTGCATGGACTGGTCGGCATCATCGACCCCCCGCGCCCGGAAGCGCAGGCGGCCATCGCCACCTGCCAGGCCGCGGGCATCGAGGTGAAGATGATCACCGGCGATCACCGCGTGACGGCGGCGGCGATTGCCCAGGAACTGGGGCTTTCCGGCGAGGCCCACGAAGGGCGGGAGCTGGACGGCTTGAGTTCCGAACAGATCACGGATCTGGTGGAAAAAAGTGCCGTGTTTGCGCGGGTCGCACCCAAGCACAAGTTGCGCATCGTCGAGGCGCTCAAGGCGCACGGGCACGTCGTGGCAATGACCGGTGATGGCGTCAACGACGCACCGGCCCTGAAGGCAGCGGATATCGGAGTGGCCATGGGCATCACCGGGACTGAGGTGACCCAGGAAGCGGCGACTCTGGTGCTGACCGATGACAACTTCGCGTCCATCGTGCGCGCCGTGGAGGAGGGGCGCACCATCTACGAGAACATCGTCAAATTCGTCCGTTTCCAGCTTTCCACCAACATCGGCGCCATTCTCACCGTGCTGGGTGCGCCGTTCCTGGGCTTCGCCACGCCGTTTACGGCCATCCAGATTCTCTGGGTCAACCTGATCATGGACGGCCCGCCTGCGATGACCCTGGGTGTGGAGCCGGCGCGGCCGGGCATCATGCAGGATCGCCCGCGCCCCGCCGGTGCAGCCATACTGACCGGGCAGCGGTTGTGGCGGATCATGCTCTATGGCGTGACGATGGCAGCCGGAACGCTGGGCGCCTACGCTTGGGGCCTCGCCCAAGTCGGGCGCGACTATGCGGTGACCCTGGCGTTCACCACCTTCGTCCTGTTCCAGTTCTTCAATGTCTTCAACGCCCGTGCCGAACACCGCAGTGCGTTCAATCGCCAGTTCGTTGCCAACGGCCGGTTGTGGTTGGCGCTGGCGGGCGTCATCGGGCTGCAGATCGTGGCGGTGCACTGGGGTCCGGCACAGGACATCTTCGATACGGTCGATCTGGCGCCGGATGACTGGCTGCGCGCGCTGAGCATCGCTTCGAGCGTGCTGGTACTTGAAGAGGCACGCAAGCTCATTCTCGCGGGTATGCGGCGCCTCCGGCGCGGCGCGCCATCCGGTGGGTTCCCGAATGGGTCGCCGTAACCTCGGCCAGACTAGGATGACGCTGGGCGAACGGGTCAGCACGATGCATCGTCGCGGCCCGGACCGATGGGTTTCATCGATACGCCGCATTTCATGCAGGGAGGACGCTTTGTGAACGACCACGACCCCGGGTCAGCAGCCGACCCATCAATGTCTCCCGCGCCGGCGGACGGTCGAGCCGATGTCATCGGTCCGAATGTGGCCGGAACGCTTGATGCGCTGTTCCGGGAGCGCGTCCGGCGCATGCCCGAGGCCATCGCCTATCGTGCCTTCGATGCTGCCCAGGGCGAGTGGCGCGAATACCGCTGGGCCGAGATGGCCGGCAGGGTCGGGCAGTGGCAGTCGGCGCTGGTGGCGGAAGGTCTGCTGCCCGGTGAGCGCATTGCCATTGCATTGCCCAATGGGCCCGACTGGGTGTGCGTGGATCAGGCCGCGCTCGGGCTCGGACTGGTGGATGTCCCGCTCTACGTCGATGATCGCCCCGAGAACGTCGCGTTTTTGCTCGCGAATTCCGGTGCGCGGTTGCTGGTGATCGATACCCTGGCGCGGTGGCAGTCGCTGGCGTCGGCAGTAGCGGCGGTGGCCACGCTGGAACGGGTGGTCGTCCTGGGGCCGCTGGACGCGGGAAGCGATCCGCTTCTGGTGGCAGCCGACCGGTGGTTGCCGCCCGGCCACCATGAGCTGCGCACATCGGCCGCTGCGCCCGATGATCTGGCGACGCTGGTCTATACCTCCGGGACCACCGGCCGGCCCAAGGGGGTCCTGTTGAGCCACCGCAATATCCTGTCGGTCGCCCATGCGGCGCTGCAGCGGGTGCAGGCCTATCCGGACGATGTGTTTTTGTCGTTTCTGCCGCTGGCGCACCTGTTCGAGCGCACGGCCGGCTATTACCTGCCGATGATGGCCGGCGCCACCGTAGCGCATGCCCGGGGCGTTCTGCAGCTGGCCGAAGACCTGCAGACGATCCGGCCTACCGCGCTGATCGCGGTGCCGCGCGTTTTCGAAACCCTCCATGCCCGACTGCAACGGGAATTGCAGCGCAGCGGCTGGCTGGCCCGGCGGATTTTTTCGCTGGCGGTCCGAACCGGTTGGCAATACGATCGCTATCGCCAGCACAAGCGATCTCGTCCGGCCAGCGCGGTGCTTTGGCCCGTGTTGTCGCGCCGCGTTGCCAGCCGGTTGCATGCGCGGCTGGGCGGGCGTCTGCGCGTGGCGGTCAGTGGCGGCGCCGCATTGCCGCCGGCCATTGCGCGCACCTTCATCGGGCTCGGGCTGCCGGTGCTGCAAGGGTACGGCCTCACGGAGGCGAGCCCGGTGGTCAGCGTGAACGCGCTGGACGACAACGAGCCGGCGAGCGTCGGTCCACCCCTGCCCGGCGTCGAGGTGCGCTTCGGCGCGCAGGACGAACTGCTGGTCCGCGGTCCCAATGTGATGAAAGGCTATTGGCAGAATCCCAGTGCCACCGCAGCGGCCATCGATCCCGATGGCTGGCTGCACACCAACGATCGGGGCGGCTTCGATGCGGCGGGCCGGATCTGTATCACCGGACGGCTCAACGAGATCATCGTGATGTCCAATGGCGAGAAGGTCTCGCCCGAAGACCTGGAAATGGCAATCCGGATGGATCCCTGGGTCGAACAATGCATGGTCGTGGGTGAGGGCGAGCCCTTTCTGGCTGCGTTGGTGGTGGTGGCGCACGGCCCGTGGACCCAGTTTGCCAAATCGCATGATCTGGATGCGGCAAATCCGGCGAGCCTGGCTCATCCCCGGTTGCAGCGGGTCTTGCTCAAGCATCTCAACGCCCAATTGAGCGCATTTCCGAAATACGCCCGGATTCGCCGCGTCCATGCCCTGCGCGAGCCATGGACGCTGGAGAACGGGCTGATGACGCCGACGCTCAAGATTCGCCGCAAGGTGCTCCTGCAACGCTATGCCGGGCCGATTCGGGCGTTCTATGATCGGCATCCGACCGAAAGCACCTGATGCGTGTCTCGGCGCGGCGTCGATGGGTGTGAATGAGGTCAGATATGCCAACGTCCGAACCGCCATGGAGCGAGCCGCATACCGCCGATGCCCCTGGGCGGTCCGGTATCGCGCCAACCTGGACCAGCAGCGCCAAGGACGCGGTCGGCTGTTCCCTGGCCCGTCGCGACTCTGGTTTACCACCGGCTTCGGCATCGTCAACGAGGTTTACGATCCGCGCATCGACATCCCGCAGATCCGCGATCTGGGCTTCATCGTGGCCGATGGCAAGGGTTTCGGGTCAGAGGTCAAGCGGCTGGAGAATTATCGGGTGAATTTCGTGGCGCCCGGGATGGCTGCCTTCGACATCTGCCATGAGCATTCGCGCTACCGCCTGCACCCGCGCATCTCACCCGATCCGCGTCGCGACGTCCTGGCGCTGGAGGGCGATGAGGATCTGCGAGCCTATGGGTTGCTCGCACCACCCGCCCGACTGAACCGGTCATCCCGCTCACGGATCGCGCCGTGCGTCTGCGGGGCCGCTGCGCTGTGGGACGGGCTTGATATCGGTCATCACGGTCCCCATCTCCGTTGGCAGAATGAGGGCGGTACCGCCCAATCGAATTTACGGGGAATTGCCATATGCGAATGGACAAACTGACCAACAAGTTTCAGATGGCGCTGGCCGATGCCCAGTCGCTCGCGGTCGGGCGCGATCACAACTATATCGAACCGGTTCATCTGCTTCTGGCGCTGCTCGACCAGCAGGGCGGCAGCGTGCGGCCGCTGCTGTCGGCCGCCGGAGTGAATGTGAACGCGCTGCGGGCAGAGCTCGGCCAGGCGCTGGAACAGCTGCCCCGGGTGCAAGGCGCTTCGGCTGGCGAGGTGCATGTTTCCAACGATCTGGGCCGCCAACTCAACCTGGCGGACAAGCTCGCCCAGCAGCGCAAGGACCAGTACATCAGCAGCGATCTGTATCTGCTCGCCGTGCTCGAGGACAAAGGCCCGGCCAAGGACTTGTTGCAGCGCCATGGCGCCTCGAAGACGACCCTCGAACAGGCCATCGCCCAGGTGCGCGGTGGCGAGAGCGTGAGCGATCCCAATGCCGAGGAAGCGCGTCAGGCGCTGGACAAATACACCATCGATCTCACCGAGCGCGCTGAACAGGGCAAGCTCGATCCGGTGATCGGCCGGGACGACGAAATCCGCCGCACCATTCAGGTCCTCTCGCGCCGCACGAAGAACAACCCGGTGCTGATCGGCGAGCCCGGCGTGGGCAAGACCGCCATCGTCGAGGGCCTCGCCCAGCGCATCGTCAACGGCGAGGTGCCCGAGGGGCTCAAAGACAAGCGTCTGCTGGCCCTGGACATGGCGGCGCTGATCGCCGGCGCCAAGTACCGCGGCGAGTTCGAGGAACGCCTGAAAGCCGTGCTCAACGAGCTGGGCAAGCAGGAAGGGCGCATCATTCTCTTTATCGATGAAATCCACACCATCGTCGGCGCCGGCAAGGCCGAGGGCGCGATGGACGCGGGCAACATGCTCAAACCCGCGCTGGCGCGCGGCGAGCTGCACTGCATCGGCGCGACCACGCTCGATGAGTACCGCCAGTACATCGAAAAGGACGCGGCGCTCGAGCGGCGCTTCCAGAAAGTGCTGGTCGATCAGCCGAGCGTGGCGGACACCATCGCCATCCTGCGCGGCCTGAAGGAAAAGTACGAAGTCCATCACGGTGTGGAAATCACCGACCCGGCCATCGTCGCGGCGGCGACCCTGTCGCACCGCTACATTACCGACCGGCAGCTGCCCGACAAGGCCATCGACCTCATCGACGAGGCCGCCAGCCGCATCCGCATGGAAATCGATTCCAAGCCCGAGGAAATGGACCGGCTGGAGCGCCGGCTGATCCAGCTCAAGATCGAGCGCGAGGCGCTCAAGAAGGAATCCGACGAGGCCTCGCGCAAGCGCCTGGCCGATCTGCAGGAGCAGATCGAGCGGCTGGAGCGCGAGTACGCGGACCTCGAGGAGGTCTGGAAGGCGGAGAAGGCGACCTTGCAGGGTAGCCAGCACGTGAAGGAGGAACTCGACCGGGCCCGCATCGAGCTGGAAACGGCGCGCCGGGCCGGGGATCTCAACCGCATGTCCGAACTCCAGTACGGGCGTATTCCCGAGCTCGAAAAGCAGCTCGGCGAAGCCGGTCAGGCCGAGCAGCAGGAGATGACCCTGTTGCGCAACAAGGTCACCGACGAGGAGATTGCCGAAGTCGTTTCCAAATGGACCGGGATTCCGGTGTCCAAGATGCTCGAAGGCGAGCGCGAGAAGCTGCTGCGCATGGAAGAGGCCTTGCACCAGCGCGTGATCGGCCAGGACGAGGCGGTGCGCTCGGTCTCCGACGCCATCCGCCGCGCACGGGCCGGACTCGCCGACCCCAACCGGCCCAACGGCAGCTTCCTGTTTCTGGGGCCCACCGGCGTGGGCAAGACCGAGCTGACCAAGTCGCTGGCGCAGTTCCTGTTCGATTCGGCCGATGCGATGGTGCGCATCGACATGTCCGAGTTCATGGAAAAGCATTCGGTGGCGCGGCTGATCGGCGCGCCTCCGGGCTATGTGGGCTACGAGGAAGGCGGCTATCTCACCGAGGCGGTGCGCCGCAAGCCGTATTCCGTGATCCTGCTCGATGAGGTCGAAAAAGCCCATCCCGACGTGTTCAACGTGCTGCTGCAGGTGCTCGACGACGGGCGGCTCACCGACGGGCAGGGTCGCACGGTGGACTTCCGCAACACCGTGATCGTGATGACCTCGAATCTGGGTTCCCAGATGATTCAGGAGATGGCCGGCGAGGAAAACTATGCGCGCATGAAAGCCGCGGTGATGGAGGTCGTGGGGCAGCACTTCCGGCCCGAGTTCCTGAACCGCATCGACGAGGTGGTGGTGTTCCACCCGCTCGGCCGCGAGCACATCCGGCGCATCGTCGATCTGCAGGTCGAGATCCTGCGGCAGCGTCTGGCCGCGCGCGAGATCGGTCTGGTGCTGACCGATGCCGCGCTCGATTGGCTGGGCGAGGTGGGTTATGACCCCGTCTACGGCGCCCGGCCGCTCAAGCGGGCGTTGCAGCAGCACCTGGAAAATGCGCTGGCTCGCGATCTGCTGCAAGGGCGGTTCGCACCCGAGGACACCATCGCGGTCGACCGCGAGGCCGATCATCTGGTCTTTCGCTCCAGCGCGCACTGAGGGCGATATAATGGCGCGTTTCGTCGGCGCGCCTTGAAATGGCCCGTGGCGTCCCCATGCTGTGTGCGTCCCGGCCGGTGATCCGGCTGAGACGCCGTCGGGGCTGGCCCGGCCAGCTCCGGCATGTCCGTTCCCGCGAATCCATGACAGTGTGAGGATGCCATGCCCATCTATGAATACCAGTGCCAGGCGTGCGGACATCGCCTGGAAAGCCTGCAGAAGATCAGCGAAGACCCACTCAAGGACTGCCCCGCCTGCGGCAAGCCGGCGCTGAATCGGCTGGTGTCCGCGGCCGGATTCCGACTCAAGGGCGGCGGCTGGTACGAAACCGACTTCAAGAGCGGCAACAAGCGCAACGTCGCCGAGTCATCGAGTTCCGCCAATGCGGCTTCCGCCTCAGGATCCGCTTCATCCTCCAGCGACAGCGGAAGCAGCACCTCGAGCAGCACCACGAGTGCCTCAAGCGACTGAAACAGCCCTTGCCGGGTTCCGGCTGCTTGCCTAACATGCCCCCACCCGCCGGTGCGCGCGGATCCGGATCTGGATTCGCCCGCGCCGCTTTTTCCGATCCGGCTTTTGCCGCCTTGCCGCTTGGATAGTCGACATGCGTAGTCATTACTGTGGAACCCTGAACGCCGATCTCATCGACCAGGACGTGGAACTGGCCGGCTGGGTGCACCGGCGGCGCGATCATGGCGGGGTGATCTTCATCGACTTGCGCGATCGGGAAGGCCTGGCCCAGATCGTCTGCCATCCGGACGATGCCGAGGTGTTTGCGGCCGCCGAAGCGGTGCGCAGTGAATACGTGCTGCGCATTCGCGGCCGGGTACGGCGCCGGCCGGCTGGCACCGAAAACCCGCGTCTGCCGACGGGCGCCGTCGAGGTAGTGGCGGCGTCGCTGGACGTCCTCAATACCGCCCAGACTCCGCCGTTCCAGCTCGACGAGGACGAGGTCGGCGAGGACGTGCGCCTGCGTTATCGCTACATCGACCTGCGCCGCCCCGCCATGCTGGAGCATCTCAAGCTGCGCGCGCGAGTCACCAGCTTTTTGCGCAACCACCTGGATCGCAACGGTTTCATGGACGTGGAAACACCCATGTTGACCCGCGCCACGCCGGAAGGTGCGCGCGATTACCTGGTGCCCAGCCGTACCCATCCGGGTCAGTTCTTTGCGCTGCCGCAGTCGCCGCAGCTCTTCAAGCAGTTGCTGATGATGGGCGGCATCGATCGCTACTACCAGATCGTGCGCTGCTTCCGCGACGAGGATCTGCGCGCCGACCGCCAGCCCGAGTTCACCCAGGTCGACATCGAGACCTCCTTCCTGGACGAGGAAGGCATCATGGCGCTCATGGAAGGCATGATCCGCGAGCTGTTCGCCGAGGTGCTGGACGTCGCGCTGCCCGATCCCTTCCCGCGCATGACCCACGCCGAGGCCATGGCCCGCTACGGCTCGGACAAGCCGGATCTGCGCATTGCGCTCGAGCTGACCGAAGTGGCCGACCTCTTGGCCGAGGTGGATTTCAAGGTGTTCGCCGGGCCGGCCAGCGATCCGGACGGGCGTGTGGCGGCGCTGCGTGTGCCGGGCGGCGGGCGGCTGTCGCGCAAGGATATCGACGGCTACACCGAACTGGTCGGCCGATACGGCGCCAAGGGCCTGGCTTACATCAAGGTCAACGAGCGCGCTGCCGGTCTTGCCGGCCTGCAGTCGCCGATCGTGAAGTTCCTGCCCGAGGCGGCGATCACCGCCGTGCTCGATCGCTGCGGCGCCCAGGACGGGGATCTGGTGTTCTTCGGCGCCGACAAGGCGCCCATCGTCAGCGAAGCCCTGGGCGCGCTGCGTTTGCGGCTGGGGCAGGATCTTGGCTTGGTCGCCGAAGGCTGGCGGCCCCTGTGGGTGGTGGATTTCCCCATGTTCGAATGGGACGCGGAGGCCAAACGCTTCGTGGCCCTGCACCATCCCTTCACCGCGCCGCGGGTGGATGACGCCGCGGCGCTCACGGCCGACCCCGGCCGGGCGGTCTCGCGCGCCTACGACATGGTGCTCAACGGCACCGAACTCGGCGGCGGCTCGGTGCGCATCCATCGCCAGGACATGCAGCAGGCCGTGTTCGACCTGCTCGGCATCGGGCGCGAGGAAGCCGAGGAAAAATTCGGCTTTCTGCTCGACGCGCTCAAGTACGGCTGTCCGCCGCACGGCGGGCTGGCCTTTGGCCTCGACCGCCTCGTCATGCTCATGGCCGGAGCCAAGAGCATCCGCGACGTCATCGCCTTCCCCAAGACCCAGACCGCGAGCTGCCCGCTCACCCGCGCGCCGGGACCGGCCAGCGACGCGCAACTTCGCGAGCTC
>NZ_SRIO01000011.1 GCF_004684205.1 Candidatus Macondimonas diazotrophica | reverse complement strand
CCGCTGCGCGAGCCGGTTCGGCGTTTGGCGACCGCGGATGCGGTGGTGATCCAAGGTGAGGAATTCGATATCCGGCGTCCGGTCCGACGAATGAGCCTGCCGCTTGGTGATACGCTGGATGTGGCGACTGCGAGGCAACGGCGCCCACTGGCGGCGTTCGGCGGGCAGACCGTCCATGCCATCGCCGGGATCGGACATCCCCAGCGGTTTTTCAACGCACTGCGGGAAGCCGGGTTGCGGGTAGTAGAACACGCATTTCCCGATCATTATGATTACCGGCCGCAGGATCTGGCGTTCGCTGCGGATGCGCCTTTGCTGATGACGGAGAAAGACGCTGTCAAATGCGTGGGATTCGCACCGGCCAATGCCTGGTTCGTGCCCGTCAGCGCGCGGGTAGCACCAGCGATTGATGATGAATTACTGACATGGATCCGGCAGCGACGCCCTGCTGGGACGGCCGTGTCGCCAAGGCGAGGGAAGAAAAGTGGATAGAAAATTGCTTGAGATTCTGGCGTGTCCGATCTGCAAGGGTCCGCTGATCTACCGGCCTGCGGCGGGTGAGTTGATTTGCAAAGCGGATCGATTGGCGTTTCCGATCCGTGAAGGGATCCCGGTGATGCTGGTCGACGAAGCTCGCCCCTTGTCGAGCGAGGAGGAGCGCTGATGCCGTTCAAGGTGGTTATCCCTGCCCGTCACGGTGCGACCCGCCTGCCTGGCAAGCCGCTGCGACTGATTGCCGGTCTGCCGATGGTGCAGCATGTCTATCAGCGGGCGCTCGAGAGCGGCGCCGAGGAAGTCATCGTTGCGACCGAGCATGAGCTTGTCGCGCAGATGGCGCGCTCCTTCGGCGCTACGGTTTGCATGACGGGCGAACAGCACTTGTGCGGGACCGATCGCATCGCCGAGGTGGTGGAGCAGCGCGGGTGGCCGGATGACACGGTCGTCGTCAACTTGCAAGGTGACGAGCCCACCATGCCCGCAGTGAATGTGGCCCGGGTGGCCGAACATCTGCTGACGCAGACACAGGCGCCGGTCACGACACTCTGTACCCCCATCGGAACGGTGGAGGAGCTGCTCGATCCGAATGTCGTGAAGGTGGTTCTGGATCAGGACGATCTGGCGCTGTATTTCAGCCGAGCTCCCATTCCTTGGCATCGCGACGGTGGATTTTCCCATGATGCAGGAATGCCACCGGGCCTGTGGCTCCGACACCTGGGAATTTACGCTTATCGTGCCGGCGCGCTGCGGACTTTCGCCAGTCTGGTACCAAGCGAGCTGGAACGGCAGGAATCGCTGGAGCAGCTGCGATTCCAGTGGGGCGGGATTCGGATTCATGTCGGTGATGCGCCGGCCTTGCCCGGTTCCGCCGTCGATACCGAAGCCGATCTTGAGCGCGTTGAAGCGGCACTCCGCCGCCCGTCGGCGTAGCTCCCCACTGCAGCACGCTTCACATCGGAGGGCGAAGGCACGTGTACCGGATCTTGTTTGTCTGCATGGGGAATATCTGCCGATCCCCGGCGGCGGAGGGGCTGTTGCGTGACCGATTCCAGCGGGAGGCGCCCCAATGGTTGGATCGCATCGACATTGATTCAGCGGGCACGCATCCCTATCACGTTGGCCGGTCGCCCGACCCGAGAATGCACGACGCCGCCCGCCGCCGCGGTATCGATCTGAGTTCCATGCGGGCGCGTTTGGTGAAGCCGGCGGATTTCGCCCAATTCACCCATGTTTTTGCGATGGATCAGGCGAACCTGCGTCATCTGAGAACGCTGCGACCCGCCACTGCGGTATGCGAACCCGAGTTGTTCTTGGACTTGTTGGGCGGCAGCGTACCGCAGGACGTACCGGACCCCTATTATGGCGGCGTCCAAGGATTCGATCGTGTCCTCGACTTGCTGGACGCCGGGTGTACTGCATTGATGAACCGACTGGTTGTCCAGCTTGATTGACAGCCGGCGGCGACGGGTCACGTCACCGCTGAACCGCCCTCCGCCGCGGTAGGGACTCGTTTATTCGCCTTCGGCAGTGCGCTTGAATGGATCCGACGGCAACGCGGCCTCGGCGGGTGTCGAGGACAGCGGAGTGCTGCTGGCGATGTCGCGACTTTCCGGTTGTCCCCCGCCCAGCTCGGTCTCAGGAGCTGGGGTCTGCGTGTCCGGCGCTGCTGCGGTCGCGGGGCGTCGACGCCGGCGTCCGCCGCGCCTTCCACGGCGACTCCGCGGCGCGTCCTCGCCAGTCGTGTCTGGTGCACCGTTGTCGGTATCCGTCCCCCTTTGATCGACAGATTCGTCCGTGGAATCACTAGCCTGTGGCGGTTCGGTGGGCGTCGCTTCGGCACGGTGTGCCACCGATCGCGCACGTGTAGTGCCGGTATCGGTTTCCGTCCGTTGTTTGGTGCGTCCTCGGCGATTTCCAGTGGCGCTGCGGCGGCGGCGAGTTGGCTTTTCAGTCGCCTGTTCTGCAGGGGGGGCAGCTTCGGCGGTTTCCGGTTTGTCGGGTTGCGGCTGTGGTGCGGCGCTCTCCCCAAACAGCCGATCCCATACTTTCTTCAACAGACTGCCCGATGATGCTCGGGGTTTCGCCGCGGGTGGTGCCGGTTGTGACTTGCTCCGGACCGGCGACGCTTCAGGGGTCGGCGAGGGTGGTGGCGGTGTCATCCGGACAGCCGGGGTTTGGCTCGTGCTGCGGGTCCCGATCTTGGGTTCGTATTGCGCGGCGGGCGGCGGGCTGAGCAGCTTGTAGGTGGGTTCAGCCTCACCATTGGCGCGTGATTCGTCCTGCCGGATTCGCGTCACTTCATATCGCGGCGTATCCATATGTGGACTGGGCACGATGATCAGCACGATCCCATGGCGCGCTTCAATGGTGCTCAAGGCCGCACGCTTTTCGTTGAGCAGGAATGTGGCCACAGGAACCGGAAGCTGAGCCAGAACGCGCTCCGTGCGGTCTTTCATAGCCTCTTCCTGAATCAGTCGAAGCACGGCCAATGCCAGAGATTCGACCGAACGGATCGTGCCCCGTCCTTCACAGCGAGGGCAGGTGATATGACTGTGTTCACCCAGCGAGGGGCGCAGGCGCTGGCGGGACAGTTCGAGCAAGCCGAAGCGAGAAATACGCCCGATCTGGATGCGCGCACGGTCGAGCTGGGTGGCTTCCCGCAGGCGGTTCTCGACTTCTCGCTGATTCTTGGCCGGGGTCATGTCGATGAAATCGATGACCAGCAGTCCGCCCAGATCACGCAAGCGCAGCTGACGCGCAATTTCCTCAGCTGCCTCGAGGTTGGTCTGTAGCGCCGTTTCCTCGATATCGGCCCCCCGGGTAGCCCGTGCGGAGTTGATGTCGATGCTGGTCAGCGCTTCGGTATGGTCGATGACGATCGATCCACCAGATGGGAGTCTGACTTCCCGTGCAAACGCGAGCTCGATCTGGCTCTCGATCTGGTAGCGGGTGAACAGCGGTATCGCGTCTTGGTACAGCTTCAGGCGCCCGAGGTTGTGGGGCATCACGGTGGCCATGAATTCGCGTGCCTGCTCATGGACAGTCGGATCGTCGACCAGGATCTCGTTGATGTCCGCACGGAGGTAGTCGCGCAGGGCCCGGATGATGATGTTGCTTTCCTGGTAGATGAGAAATGGCGCCTGCCGTTCGTTGGCGGCTTGCTCGATGGCGCGCCACAGTTGCAGCAGATACCCGAGATCCCATTGCAGTTCCTCGGGCGTGCGGCCCATTCCGGCCGTGCGTACGATCATTCCCATGCCTTCCGGCACGTCCAGATTGCGCATGATCTCGCGCAGCTCGTCGCGATCTTCACCCTCGATACGCCGGGAAACGCCACCCGCCCGAGGATTGTTTGGCATCAGGACCAGATAGCGTCCAGCCAGGCTGACGAACGTGGTCAAGGCGGCACCCTTGGTGCCGCGCTCTTCCTTCTCGACTTGAACGACGACTTCCTGTCCTTCGTGGAGCAGTTCCGCAATGTTCAGCTTGCCGCCGGGTTCGGTGCCGCCCTTGAAGTAGTCGCGGGAAACCTCCTTCAGGGGCAGGAACCCGTTGCGCTCTGCGCCATATTCCACAAAGCAGGCGTCCAGGCTGGGTTCGATTCGGGTAATGCGGCCTTTGTAGATGTTGGCTTTTTTTTGTTCCCGGGATGGCGTTTCGATATCGAGATCGAATAGCTTTTGTCCGTCAACCAGCGCAACCCGCAACTCTTCGGGTTGTGTGGCATTGATCAGCATTCTTTTCATAAGGGGGGTACTCTTCGGTGCCCGCCGCGTTTTCCGTGTCCGTGCGTGTTTGCGCCGGGCCGGTCCGGAGCGCTGCAGCTGGGGCCATGCGGATCAAGCATGAACCAGCCGTTGCAGTCATCGGTCTGACTCCTGAACGTTCGGCGGCAGCGGGAAATCGCCTAGGCATGCAAATTAAGGATATTCGGTGAGGGAAGCTTTCCTTGCCAGTCTGGCAAGAAGGGGGTTCCCAACGTCAAAACCAGAATCCCGAGGTGGCGCTGCGCGCGGGTACTCGCGTGCGCGGCGAACGCGTCGATCGTCATGGAAGCGGTCATATCTTGCCCGTTCAGACCTCAGGATTTTCCATCGTCGAATCGCTGTCCTGGTAGACAGTGCGGCGGCTGGAATGGCTCGAACTATAGCAATCGGGACGAGGCGCATCAATGCAAAAAACAGCGCGATCGAGTTGTCGCGGAACGGTTGAGCCCATCCCTGAGTCGGATGAGACGTGACAGGGGCGTCGCGAAGCCCTCTGGGACGTTCTTTATCCCCATTGCCGCCCGAGCAGTGTTTCCAGCACGAATTTGCTGCCGAAATAGCCCATGGTTAGGACTGCGCCGCCGCTCAAGGTCCAGCGAACAGCCACTTTCCCGCGCCAGCCGAATCGATGATGCCCCCACAGCAGCATCCCGAGGATGATCCAGGCCAGTATCGACAACACGGTCTTGTGAACCAGATGCTGTGCGAACAGATGCTCGACAAAGACCATTCCGCTCAACAACGCCAGCGACAGCACGAAGAATGCGAGTCCAATGAGCTGAAACAGCAGCCGCTCCATGGTCTGTAGCGGGGGAAAAACGCGAACGATGCCGTTGGTGCGATGCCGGTGCAGTAGATGATTCTGGATCATCAGCAGGATGGCTTGGGCGCCGGCAAGGATGACCAGGCTGTAAGCGATGCTGGCGGTCAGGATGTGCAGCTCAACCGGTCCGCTTGCCACTGTGCCCGTTGCCCCGGTCGCATGCGGACGATAGAGCAGCACGGAGATCGCAAGGATGGGGAAAAGCAGGATCCCCAGGTTCTCCAGTGGAGCCCGCATCGACCCCAGCAAGAGCAGTAGCACCAGTTGCCATCCCATCAACAGGATGACTCCCGAAAAACCGAGGTGGAGACTGGCTTGTGCGAGGACCGGAGAGAGCATCAGGGTGTGCAGTACAAAACCCGCTGCCGCCAGAGTTAGCGCGCCGGCCTTGCCTGCCGGGCGGCCGTTGAGCATTCGCCAGGCGCGCCAGAGCAATACCGCGGTGCTGCCGAAGTAACTCAGCGCGACAGCCGGTGCAATCCAGTAACTGTTCATCGTCGATATGCCGCCATGGGTTATACGGCATGATGGCATAACCTGACTGAAGCGTGCCACAAGCGGGCGGATGACGATTTCCGGTGTTTCGGGTAACGTAAACAGTTACCGTTGGCGCGGTCATCGCGCCGGATGACGGCCCGATTCGTCTCTCTATATCGAGCTAATTTTTGAGTAGTAATCTGACATGTTCGAAAATCTGACCGAACGCCTCAACCGAACCCTGATGCAGCTGCGGGGCCAGGCGCGCCTTACCGAGGAAAACATCCAGCAGGCGCTGCGTGAGGTGCGCGCGGCCTTGCTCGATGCCGATGTTGCCCTTCCGGTCGTCAAGGGGTTCATCGATCAGGTTCGCGAGCGGGCGGTGGGGCGCGAAGTCACGACCAGCCTGACCCCGGGCCAGGTTCTGATCAAGGTCGTCAATGAGGAATTGATCCGTGTACTGGGCGAACACACGGCCGAGCTGAAGTTCAATCACCGTCCCCCAGTCGTCATCCTGCTTGCCGGTCTGCAGGGGGCGGGCAAGACCACGACGGCCGCCAAGCTCGCGAGACATCTCAAGGAGCGTCAGCGCAAGAAATCGCTGCTGGTCAGTTGCGACGTCTACCGCCCGGCGGCGATTGATCAGCTGCAGACCTTGGCGCAGCAGGTCGGAGCAAGTTTTTTCCCGAGCAGCACCGATCAGGATCCCGCAGAAATCGCCAAGGCGGCCCTGGCGCACGCGCGACTCAAATTCATCGACGTGCTCATCGTCGATACCGCCGGGCGGTTGCATATCGACGCTGACATGATGGCTGAGGTGCGCCGCATTCACGAGGCGGTTTCGCCGCATGAGACCCTGTTCGTCGTGGATGCCATGACGGGTCAAGACGCCGCTAACACCGCCAAGGCCTTCGACGAAGCCCTGCCGCTGACCGGCGTCATTCTGACCAAGACCGACGGTGATGCGCGTGGAGGTGCTGCCCTGTCGATTCGGCAGATCACCGGCAAGCCCATCAAGCTGATGGGCGCAGGTGAGAAGACCGACGCGCTGGAGCCATTCCATCCCGAGCGTGTGGCCTCTCGCATCCTGGGCATGGGGGATGTATTGACGCTGATCGAGGAGATCGAGCGCAGCACGGACCGCGCCAAGGCCGACAAGCTGGCAACGCAGGTGCAGAAAGGCAAGGGGATCACGTTGGAGGACTACCGCGACCAGCTGATGCAGATGCTCAACATGGGCGGGGTCAAGGGAATACTCGAAAAGTTGCCGGGATCCATGAAGATACCCGAGACGGCACGCAACCAGGTACAGGACCGAGATATCCGGCGCATGGTTGCGTTGATCAATGCCATGACGCCGGTCGAACGGCGGCGTCCGGAGATCATTCAGGCATCGCGCAAGCGGCGCATCGCGAGTGGTTCGGGTCTGCAGGTTCAGGATTTGAATCGGTTGCTCAAGCAATTTGAACAAACCCAGAAAATGATGAAGCGCATGACCAAGGGTCCCATGGGTAAACTGCTCAAGGGCGGGCGGCTGCCGCCGGGTATGGGTTTTTGATTGCGCTTTGCTCACCAGTTTAGATAAAATCGCCCGTTTGAAAGGGGCTGGGTTGTCCGCACGGACAGCGCTGGCTGGATCCCAATCTGGAGGTTCAAGGGTTACATGGTCACCATTCGTCTTGCTCGTGCCGGCGCCAAGAAGCGGCCGTTCTACCACTTGGTCGTCACAGATGGCCGCAATCGGCGTGACGGTCGTTATCTGGAACGGATCGGTTTTTTCAATCCTGTTGCGGGCGAAAAGGGCGAAGCGTTGCGCGTCGACTTGGCTCGGGCTCAACACTGGATCGCTCAGGGTGCCCAGCCCTCCGAACGTGTCGACCAGTTGCTCAAGCAGGCGGCGAAAATGAGCGAAGCCAGCGTCTGATGCCGGGCAGTTCCGGCGGGGCTGCGGTCGAACGTGTGATTATCGGACGACTTGGCAGTCCGTTCGGTGTGAAAGGTTGGATCCGGGTACATTCCCATACGCGTCCTGCGGAACAGCTCTTTGATTATCCCCTATGGGGGCTCGGTGAGTCGGGCGAACTTCGCGAGTTGGCCGTTGAAGCGGCTCAAGCTCAAGGGAAAGGGTGGATCGCAAGATTGGGGGGTATTGCTGATCGCGATGCGGCTGCAGAGCTGACGGGCGCTATGATCAGCGTTCCCCGGACGATGCTCCCAAGAGCCGAACAAGGTGCTTATTACTGGATTGATCTCATTGGTCTGCGCGTTGTGAGCACCCAGGGCTTTGACTTCGGGCGGGTAGATTCGTTGATGGAGACCGGTGCCAATGATGTGCTGGTGGTGCACGGCGATGCGGAACGGTTGATTCCTTTCGTACAGCCCGACGTCATTCAGAGGATCGATCTGAGCGCCGGTGTGATCGAGGTGGATTGGGATCCGGATTTTTGAGTGGGAACCCGGAGCATGCGGCTGACCGTGGTGAGCCTGTTTCCCGAGCTGATCGATGCGCTGTTTCATGGCGGTATCGTTGGCAGGGCAAGGGCTCGGGAATTGATCCGCGTGGCCTGCATCAATCCGCGCGATTTTGTGTGCGATGTCCACCGAACGGTGGACGACCGACCGTACGGGGGCGGCCCCGGCATGGTCATGAAGGTGGAACCCTTGCTGGCTGCGATCGCGCGTGGGCAGCGGGAGTCGCCGCCGGGCACGCCGGTGATCCTGATGAGTCCGCAGGGTCGGCGCTTCGATCAGGACCTGGCGCATCGATTTGCGGATCTGCCCGGAATCATCTTGGTGGCAGGGCGATATGAAGGAATCGACGAGCGTGTTTTGTCCGTCATCGATCAGGAACTGTCGATTGGCGACTATGTGCTGAGTGGCGGCGAGTTGGCTGCGATGGTGGTGATGGATGCGGTAATCCGTTTGCTGCCGGGAGCAGTGGGTGATGCGCAATCCTGTAGCCAGGATTCTTTCTCCGACGGATTGCTGGACTGTCCGCACTATACTCGGCCGGAATTGCACGGTGTCGGCGATGTGCCGGCGGTTTTGAGAAGCGGGAATCATGCCGCGATTCGTCGGTGGCGCCTCAAGCAATCGTTGGGGCGTACGTGGTTGAGGCGACCTTCTTTGCTGGCAGGCCGCAAGTTGACGCCGGAGCAGGAAGACCTGCTTCAGGAATTTATTGACAATATCGATCTTGATGACCCGGCTTGCGGGTAAGGAAATTGATCATGAGCATATTGATTGCAGAACTGGAAGCCGCGCAGATGCGCAATGACCTGCCCGAGTTTGCACCTGGCGACACCGTCGTCGTGCAGGTGAAGGTCAAGGAAGGCAATCGCGAGCGGTTGCAGGCCTTCGAAGGTGTGGTCATTGCCAAAAGCAATCGGGGACTCAATTCATCGTTCACCGTGCGCAAAGTCGCTCACGGAGAAGGAGTCGAGCGGGTCTTTCAGACGCATAGCCCCACGATCGACACGGTTACGGTGAAGCGCCGGGGCGACGTCCGCCGTGCGAAGCTCTATTACCTGCGTGATCTGCGCGGAAAAGCCGCTCGAATCAAAGAGAAGCTTGCCCCCAAAGTGCGGTGAGTTCGCGCTGCTTCAGTGAGGCCCGTAATCCCTTGTCACGCGGTGACAGTGTGACAAGGGATGCACATGCCAAACCGGCGGCGCGCCCGCCCCTGTGGAAGGGATGCATGACCGAATCGACAGCTAGCGCGTCGGCGCGTTCCTGCCGGTTTTCTTCCTCAGAAGGCTCTCAAGGTGTTCGGCCGGAACGGGTTTGCTGAACAGATACCCTTGTCCTTCATCACATCCCTGTTCCAGCAGATAGCTTGCCTGACCCGGTGTTTCGACCCCTTCGGCGATCACCGTAATGCCGAGGCTCTTCGCCATCGCAATGATGGTTTTCGTGATGCTCATATCGCTTTTGCTTTCTGGTACACCCATGATGAAAGACCGGTCAATCTTGATGAAATCGAAGGGAAATTCCTTCAGATAGCTCAGTGACGAATAGCCGGTACCAAAGTCGTCGATTGCGATGCTGACCTCTTTTTGTTTGAGGGCGTGCATGGTTTCTTTCACGCGGGTGGGATTTTCCATCATCATGCTTTCGGTCACTTCGAGCTCGAGCCATCGGCCCTCGAGGCTCGTTTCCGCGAGAATTTGGGACAGGGTCTCCGCCAATCCGCTGTCACGGAATTGACGTGCGGACAAGTTGACCGCGACTCGGATCGGTTCATATCCGGCCATTTGCCACTGTTTGGCTTGCCGGCAAGCAGTCCTCAGGACCCACGTTCCGATCTGATTGATCATTCCGGTTGCTTCAGCGACCGGAATGAAGGTCGCTGGCGAGACCAGTCCGAGTTCAGGATGTTGCCAGCGAATCAACGCTTCGACGCCGCAAAGTGTCCCCGTGGCCAACTCGATCAATGGCTGGTAGTGCAGACGGAACTCATTCCGTTCCAAGGCATAGCGAAGGTTATTCGCCAGAATGAGGTATTCATGTGCCTTGGTGTTGATCTCCGGTGAGAAGAAGCGGTAGTTGTTGCGCCCATAGTCCTTTGCCTGGTACATGGCCGCGTCGGCTTTTTTCAGCAGCGTGGCCGCATCCTCGCCATCGTCCGGATAGCACACAATTCCAATGCTGGCCGAGGTGAACAGTTCGTATCCTTCCACTTCGAAGGGCGATTCAAATGCTGCGATGAGTTTGTCAGCGACCTGCATCACCTCTTCTGGCTTCTTCAGATCTTCCAGCAACACGGCAAATTCATCGCCACCCAAGCGCGCAACGGTATCGGTATGTCGGAGCAATGCCTGCACCCGGCTTGCCACTTTCATCAACAGGGCATCACCGATTCCATGACCAAGTGAATCGTTGATGGACTTGAATTGGTCGAGATCGATGAAGAGCACGCTGACCAGCCGGTGATGACGCACGGTTCGAGCAATCGCGTCTTCAACCCGTTCCTGAAAGAGCGCCCGGTTCGGCAGATGGGTCAGGTAATCGTGATGCGCCATGAATTCCAGGCGTTCTTCGTAGCGTTTGTATTGAGAGATATCCGTAAACACGGTGACATAGTGGGTACAGATACTGGCTTCGTTGTAAACCGCGCTGACGGTCATCAGGACAGGGTATTCGTCGCCACTTTTGCGGGCCAGCCACATCTCACCCTGCCAATGACCGATGTCCGCGATGCGTTCCGGGATGGTGCCGATCAACTCTGGATCGTTCGAATCGGTCATCAGATCAAATGGGCTTGTTCCTCTGATTTCTGCCTCGTGATAACCCGTGATATCGGTGAACGCCTTGTTCACCGATACGATTCGCATACCCAGGTCTGTGATGGTCAAGGCCTCCGCGAGGCTTTCCATGGCTTTTGCAGAGAGGCGCAATCCTTCTTCAGCCTTACGCAGCTCGGTGATATCCGTCGCGATACAGGTCACGCCCTTGCTTTCGCCGCTCACCACAATGGGGACAAGCGTGCATTCGATGTCGCGATGAATCCCATCTCGACGAATCCCACGGGTGACGAGGTGGCGCATTTCCCCGTGCAGTGCATCGCGAAAGGCCTGCCAGATTTCGGAATTCTTCTGGGTGTCGATCAACGTGTCGAACGGTAAACCGATCAGATCCCCCGGCGCACAGGCGGCGAGGGTTCCTGCTGCGGCGTTGCTGGACGTGATTCGGCCGTCGGTATCCGTCACGAAAATCGGCGACGGATTCTGATCAAAGAGTGCCCGGTAGGTTTCTTCACTTTCCTTGAGTTTTTTCTGGGCCTGGACCTGTTCGGTAATGTCGACGACCACGGCGGTCAGCCCGATCACCTGATCTTCCACGACGATCGGTACGATGGTCACATCGATGTCCAGAAGCTGGCCTCGCGCCGTCTTGCCGCAAAGGAACAGGCGATGCGTATCACCCTTGCAGGCGCCAATGAAAGCCTTGAATGCACGGGAATGATCATCGGCATGAAGCAGATCGGTGAATATGACGTTCTTCACCGCTCCAGGGCGCACGCCAGCCATTGCGGCCGCCGCATTGTTGCAAGAGGTGATGTTCCCCATCAGGTCGGCGACGAATATGGCCGCCGGGTTTTGATCGAAGATCGCTCGGAAACGCTGCTCGCTTTCCAGCAGGCGTTGGACGGATCTGCGCTCTTCGGTGATGTCACGCCCGAGGGCGATGTAGGAATGGATCTTGCCGTCTTCCCATGCAACGGGCTGAACATTCATCTCGAGACAGTACGGGTATCCACTGGAATCTTCGCCTTCGAGACGAACAAAGCAGGATTGTTCAGTGTCGATTGCCGAAGCGATGCGATCCACCGATGGCTGATTGGACGCTGCCGTGAAAATCTGTTGAAGATCCTTGCCAGCGCAGGTCGACGACGTTTCTCCCGTGATGCGTTGGAATGCCCGGTTGGCGAACCGAATTCGAGGTCCGCGATGCTTGCTGAGACGCGGACTGATCACCAGGATGGCGTCACTCAGTCGATCGATCGCACCGAGCAGCAGCTTTTGCTGATTGTCCAGTTCAGCGCGGACGGATTCATCACGGAAAACCAGAGTCGTGGCCAAAGGCGTGTCGCGATCAAGGTGGAGTCGACATTGCACCGTTGCGGGCAAGCGGGCGCCGATGCGGGTCCTCAAGTACAGGTCACCCTGAAAAGGGCGATGGTTTTGCCAGCTCTCATGGAGCCTTTCGGTTCGAGGATCAGAGCAATCCAGGATATCCGCCAGAGTTAACCCCAGCAGGGCGTCATGCGCATACCGGAGGATCTGGCAGGCGTGATTATTGGCGGTGATGATCCGACCTTCGGTATCGGCAACCAGTACGCCGTCGAAACTCTCATCGGCCAGTAATTTAAAGGGGGCAAGCGCGTTGCCATGCGACAGATGGGGCGAAGATCTGCGAGGGCGGGAACGGGCGTTCATGGCTATTGATCACAGGTTGGCCGACAATGATTTTCCGGCGGCCACAGGAGCGTGATTTGTACAGAAAGCGTCGATGGGAAAGCGCCCATGATGTCAAGGCTTGAACAGCTCATGTTCTTATCCTTATCTTTATCTTAAGCCGCAATTTCTGTTCAAATCAAACGTTCAAACAGGTTTGTGGCCAGCTTTCATTTCAACCTGTCATATCCAATCCATTTGCGATATTGGGACGGCTTGCACCGCGATAACCCACTCGCCCAGCGTTCTGGACATCCGCGCAGGCCAAGCCTTTCCATGATTTGGCTAGATGGCTTAGCGGCCTACTGGAGAACCACTTGAGCGGCCAAATTCGGGTTGGGTACGTTGGCTGTACCGATGGCCGATACCGACTGCGTGCAGCGGGCAAACGTGTTTCGGATGGCGGAGATGCGTAATGACTGGGGGTCACCCGATGGATAGATTGGCCGTCAAGGTCCCCAGCCGGGCGAGTGCAGTCTCCACGTCCGAATGCCATGGGCAAGCGCACGACAGGCGCATGAAGTTCCGATACTTCTGCGTGGCCGAGAAGATCGGCCCCGGTGCGATGCTCACCCCCTCGGCGCGGGCCAGCTGCGCCAGCCGCAGGCTGTCCACCTGCGGCGCCAGTTCCACCCACACCACGAAACCGCCGGCCGGCTGGGTGATGCGCGTGCCGGCAGGGAAATGCCGCGTCACCGCCTCGATCATCCGACCCACGGCACGCGCGTAGTCGCTGCGGACGGTACGCAGGTGGCGCTCGTAGCCGCCGCTGTGCAGCACGTCGGCCAGCGCCAGCTGCGGCACCGTCGGGCTGGCCATGTTCAGCACGTACTTGAGGTACTCCACCCGCGCCTGGTGGTGCCCCGGTACCAGCCAGCCTACGCGCAGCCCCGGCGACAGAGTCTTGGAAAACGAGGCGCAGTACAGCACCTCGGCGCCGGTGCCCTCGCTGAGCGCCAGACACGGCGGTGGCCGGCGCGGGCCGAAGCCGAGATCGCCGTAGATGTCGTCCTCGATCAGCGGCACGCCACGGGCGCCGAGCAGTGTCAGCAGGCGCCGCTTGCGCGACTCGGACATGCAGTACCCGAGCGGGTTGCTGAAGTTCGGCGTGGCGATGCAGGCGCGCACCGGCCAGCGCTCCAGCGCCAGCTGCAGCGCCTCCAGCGACAGGCCGTCCACCGGGTCGGTGGGAATCTCCAGCGCCTCCAGTTGCAGGGAATCGAGCGCCTGCAGCAGGCCGTAGAACGTGGGCGACTCGATGGCCACCACGTCCCCCGGTCGCGTCACGGCGCGCAGCGCCAGCACCAGCGCTTCCTGGCAGCCGTTGGTGATGACCACATCATCGGCGCCGGTGGCGCAGCCGTAGGCGGACATGCGGCGCGCAATCTGCCGCCGCAGTTCCGGCAGCCCGGGTGGAAACGCGTACGCCGCCGCCCGGTTGCGGTGCTGGCGGGCGGCGCGGGCGAGCGCCCGTTCCACCGTCCGTACCGGCAGGAAGCTCGGGTCCGGTACGGCAGCGCCGAACTGCACCACCGCCGGATCGTTGCTGGCCTTGACCAGGCTCAGCACGAGTTCCTGCCCGGTTACCGGGCTCGGCTGGGCGGCCGGCGCCGAGCGCGCCGGCGCCGGTATCGCTTTGGTGGGGCGATTGCGGACGTAGTAACCGGAGCGCGGTCGCGCCTCGATCAACACATCGTCTTCCAAGCGGCGATAGGCGGCCAGAACGGTCGCTACACTGACCCCACGTGTACGGCTCAGCGTGCGCACGCCGGGCAATCGTTCGCCGGCGCCATACACCCCGGTCACGATACATTCCCGCAGCTCGCGGGCGAGACGATCATACAATGGGTCCATGCCGCCTCCAGTACAGCATCTGGGCAAGGTGACCGGTACAGTATTCGGTGAAGTCAAACTGTACCGTAACAATATCACGATTGTGGAGCTGTATTGGTCGGGTATCGGGCGCGTACAGTGAAGGGGTCGTCTCCAGGAGCCTCTTCAAATGTCCATCGCGATCTTTCATGTGGATGCATTCGCAGACCAACCCTTCGCCGGCAATCCAGCCGGTGTCTGCCTGCTTGATGGGCTGCGCGCTGCTGGCTGGATGCAGTCGCTGGCCGCCGAACTGAATCTTTCGGATACGGCGTTTCTGTGGCTGCGACCGGATCGGGATTGGGATCTGCGCTGGTTCACACCGCGGGTCGAGGTGGCATTGTGCGGGCATGCCACTCTGGCCTGTGCTCATGTGTTGTGGCACGAGCGGAATCACGAGACGCGGCCGCTCCGATTTCATACCGCGAGTGGATTGCTGACCGCGAATCTGGGAACAGACGCCATCCATCTGGACTTGCCGGCCGATTCACCCATCGCCGTGTCGCCGGTTCCGGATGTTGCTGCAGCATTGGGCCGGTCCCCGGCATGGCTCGGTCGGCAGCGATCCGGTTATCTGGCGGTATTCGACGAGGCTCAGCAGGTGCGAGACCTGACGCCGAATTTTGCCGCGCTGGCAGCGCTGGATGCCGACAGCGTGATCGTGACCGCCCCGAGTGACCGTGGGGATCATGATTTCGTCTCCCGTTTTTTTGCGCCCCGAAATGGGGTTCCGGAGGATCCAGTCACCGGATCAGCCCATTGCGCCTTGGGCGTTTACTGGGCCGAACGTCTGGGCCAGAGCCGTTTGATGGGCTATCAGGTTTCCCGTCGCGGCGGGGTGGTCGGCGTTGAAGTCATGGGGGATCGGGTCAGGCTGTCGGGACGGGCCGTAACGGTTTCTGCGGGGGTGCTTTATGTCTGATCAGGCCATTTGTTGGCTGGATGGCCACCTGATTCCCGCAGCCGAGGCTTCGGTCTCTGTATTCGATCATGGCCTGCTGTATGGCGACGGTGTGTTCGAGGGCATCCGGTTTTATCACCGGCGCGTCTTTCGCCTGGCGGCGCACCTGCACCGCTTGGCCGATTCGGCTCGCGTCCTGGCACTGGAGCTGCCGTTGGATACCGCTGGATTCGGCGCCGCCATTGCGCAGACCATTGCCGCGACTCCATGGGAATCGGGCTACCTGCGTCTCGTGGTGACCCGCGGGGTGGGTGCACTCGGGCTGGATCCGCGTAGCTGTTCGCAGCCTTGTATGTTCATCATTGCGGACCGCTTGAAACTGATGGCGGAGGACAGTCATCGCGGCGCGCGGCTGATCATCGCCGCCACTCGCCGGCTCGGTGCGGATGGTCTTGATCCGAGGATCAAAAGCCTCAACTACCTCAACCCCATTCTGGCGCGACTGGAAGCCAACCATGCCGGCGCCGACGAAGCGATCATGCTCAATACGGCCGGCCGAGTCGCCGAGGGCACGGCAGACAACGTGTTCATCGTCCGCGAGCGGCAACTGTTCACTCCGCCGGTCACCGAAGGCGCCCTCGATGGCGTAACCCGTGGAATCCTGATGGAACTGGCCGCTGCCGCAGGCATTCGGGCAGCCGAACGCCCGCTGTCGCCCTACGATCTTTATACCGCCGATGAATGCTTTCTCACCGGTACCGCGGCCGAGGTGGTGCCGGTCGCCGAAATCGACGGCCGGCCGCTTCGGCAGTGTCCAGGGCCGGTCTACACCGAGCTGAGCACGCGCTTTCAAGCGCTCATCGATGAAGAAACCCGGGAGTCATCATAATGCTGTTGCAGTCGCTGCGTCTGTCGGCCGCCTATAACCAGTGGGTGAACGCGCGCCTCTACGCGGTCTGCGCCGACCTCGATGAGGCAGATTATCGCCGTGACCTCGGGGCCTTTTTCAAATCCATCCATGGCACACTCAACCATGTGCTGTTGACCGATCGCCTGTGGCTGAGCCGCATAGGCGTTGAGACGCCGGTGTCCCTGCCGCTCAACGCCGAGCTGTATGCTGATTTTGTGCAGCTGCGTACCCAGCGGGAGTGCACTGACGAGGCGATCCAGGCAGCGGTCGGTGCACTCACGGCGCGGGATTTGGATCGGGATGTGCGCTATGTCAGCGTCATGACAGGCCGGGAGATGCGCATGTCGCTCTGGGCGGTCTGGGTGCACCTCTTTAACCATCAAACCCATCATCGTGGGCAGCTGACCGCACTGCTCAGCCGCTTGGGCATGAATTACGGCGATATCGATCTGGTCTGGATGCCGGGTGTGGCCCGGATCGGCGAGACCGTTGTGCCCCCGGGAGCCGGATCATGATCGAAAGCGCCTTTGCCCATCGTTTCACTGGCGAGTGGGTGCGTGCGTGGAACCAGCATGATATCGATGCCGTTCTCACGCAGTGCTCGGAAGATATCGAGCTTATCGTGTCGCATGGTGCCTCGGCCGGTACGCCATTGCGCGGCAAGCGCCGGGTGGGCGCTCACTGGGCGCGAGTCTTGACGCCGCCATCGCTCACGGTGAGCCTGAGCCTGTTCATCGAACCGATCGTCATCGCGGTGGGTATTGACAGCGTGACCCTGATTCACGAAGACCGTGGTCGGCGGGGCGCTCAGACCTTCCACTTCGACCGGGATGGTCTGGTGAAGCAGGCCGTGATGTTTCGGCGCGCCCGCCGTATCCCAGGACCCTGTGATGCGTGACGCGGATCACGATTGCGAGTTTGCCGGGCGCATCGCGGCGAACTGGATTGCGGCGTGGCATCGGCGCGACCTGGAGGCCATCCTGGGTCAATGCACCCAGGACGTGGAGATCTCCTCGCCGGATATCACGGCGATGCCCAGTCACCGTGACGGTGTGCTGCGTGGTCGGACGACGGTGGGCGCGTACTGGGCTGGTCGCCTGATCGACCACCCGGGCAAGCGCTACGGCGATGCGCTGGGCATTTACCTTGGTGCCGGCCGCATCCTGCTGCACAATCAAACGGATCATGCTCCGATCGTCGAACTGCTCGAGTTCGACCCTGAAGGCCGGATCATGCGCGCAACCATGCACGCAGTCTTGTAGGTCGCCATATAGGAGCAGGCATGCATCCCGATCAATCACCCATTGCCGTGGAGGCCGCCGCATGTTTGCCGCGCCAGCGTCCGTCGGTATACCCAGCCGCCGTGATTGCGCGCTACGCAAGCCAACTGACCGGCCGCGAAAAGCGTCCGCTCGGTGACGTGTTCGGCCTTTCCCGCTTTGGGATCAATCTCACTCGGCTGGCCCCGGGTGCGATCTCGGCACTGCGGCATGCGCACGCAGTCCAGGACGAGTTCATCTATGTGCTGCAAGGGACGCCGACCCTGATGACTAATGCCGGAGAAACGCTGCTGCAGCCAGGCATGTGCGCGGGCTTTGCAGCCGGTAGCGATGATGCTCACCAGCTCATCAATCGCGGCGATAGCGACGTGGTGTATCTGGAGGTGGGCGATCGCACGCCAGGAGATCGGGTCAGCTACCCGGACGATGATCTCGTCGCCGCATGGCTGGACGGTCAATGGTGCTTTGCCCACAAGGACGGTACGCCGTATTGATGCTTGGGCCATTGCACCGGTCACGTTCGCAGGGCGCCGCTGATCCGACTTCGTTTCGGTCGTTGCCGCTAGCGCGGCCGGTCGAACCGAAGGTCCGTACTCGCGGCGACCTCCCGACCCCAGGGACGCTGGCGATGATGTTGGCGCCCGGATTGAGGGGGGAGGGCGTTGGCTGGTGAATCGTGCCCGGTTTGCGGGCGTGTGTTCGCTCCAGCGTTGCCATCAGCGCCCGATACCACCTGGTATGGGAGCCACTGACCGTTCCCGCGACCGTCAGGCCTATCATGGGGGAAGTGGGTGCTTCGCCATATAGGCAAGGCAATCTTGCGTCCCGGGTTCGCTCGTCGATATGCGGATCGGGATGACTCATGCAAGTCCGCATGATGCTGCATTATGATGTCGACTTGCAGGTGTCCACCGAGGTAGCTAGATGAATCAGAACCCTTCCTTGATCCGCCGTGTTGTCCGTCGTGCCGGATGGATCATCGATGGTCTGCGGCGCTGGTTGTCGCGGCTGATGTTTGTGGGGTTTGTACTGGTCGTTGTCGTGCTGCTCCGCACCGATCTGGCGATTCAAGTCCCGAACAACGCGGCATTGGTTCTGAAGCTGCAAGGCGTGCTGGTAGAACAGTCCCAGCAGGACCCCTTTCAGAAGGCAGTCGACGAGGCGCTCGGCGCGCCGGTCCGCGAAACCCGTGTGCGAGATCTGCTGCGCGCATTGAATCAGGCGGCTGATGATCTCCGTATCAAAACGGTGGTGCTGGATTTCAGCCACTTCGAGGGGGGCGAGCTGTCCAAGCTGGTCCAGATCGCCGATGCCCTGCAGCGATTCAAGACCTCCGGAAAGCCGGTGTACGCCTACGCCGATCAGTACACGCAATCGGCATACCTGCTGGCTGCCCAAGCCAGCGAGATCCACATGCACCCCATGGGACAGGTGGGAATCGAGGGGTTTTCGACCTACCCGTTCTACTTCCGGGATCTGATCGATAAAATCGGCCTGGATGTCAATGTGTTCAGGGTGGGCGAATTCAAGTCGGCGGTCGAGCCGTTCATCCGCAACGACATGTCCGAGTCCGCGCGGGAAGCCAACCGTGTCTGGCTGGAAGACCTGTGGGCGGTCTATAAACAAGCCGTTGCCAGCGCTCGCTCTGTCAATCCCGATGCGATCCAGTCCTATGCCGATCAGCTCGCCGAACGATTGGTCCAGACCGCCGGTGACGGTGCCCAGTTGGCGTTGCAGGAAAAGCTGGTCGATGCGCTAAGTCATCGCGATGAGTTCATCGGTCGCGTGCGTCGGACTGCAGATCCCGATGAGTTCGATGGGTTCAAGAGCATTGATCAAAACGCCTATCTGCTCGCCGTTGGGGAGCAGCCACCGAGCCATCGCGGAAAACCCACGGTGGCAATCCTGGTGGCGTCTGGGGCCATTGTCGAGGGTGATGCAGCGCCGGGCACCGTGAGCGGTGATGCATTTGCCGATCAGATTCGTCAGGCGCGACTGGATGATGCGGTCAAAGCGGTGGTGGTCCGCATCGATAGCCCAGGCGGTAGCGCCTTTGCTTCCGAGGTCATTCGCCGTGAACTGGATCTGACCCGTCAGAGCGGGAAGCCCGTGGTGGTATCGATGGGGAGCGTGGCGGCTTCAGGCGGATACTGGATCGCGACGGCGGCCGATCGCATACTGGCGTCGCCGGCGACACTAACGGGCTCGATTGGTGTGTTCGGCATCTTGCCGACCTATCAAGACACACTGGCCAAGCTGGGTGTGCATGTCGATGGCGTGGGAACCACTGCCTTAGCCGGCGCGCTGCGCGCTGATCGCAAGCTCAATCCAGCAGTGGGACAGGCGATCCAGGCCATGGTCGAGCGCACGTACCAAGATTTCCTGCTGCGGGTCGCAGATGCGCGCGATTTGCCGGTGGAAACGGTCGCCACGCTGGCCGAAGGGCGCGTCTGGAGCGGATCGGATGCCGTCAGACTTCAGCTGGTCGACGGGTTCGGCGAAATCGACGAGGCGGTGACGGCAGCGGCGGAACTCGCCAATCTTGCCGGGCAATACCAGACTCGCTATCTGGAACCTGATCTCACGCTGAGTGAATACATTCTGGGCCGTATGCAAGGGGTCAGCGTATTGACGCGGGGGCTTGTGGCTGTGCTTCCGCCGGAGCTGGGACCGATCGTGCAAGGCTGGCTGAAAACAGCGGGGCAACAGGCCGGCCGCGCGCAGAGTGGGATCTATGCCTTTTGTCTGTGCGGCCGACCGGGTTATAACTGAT
This sequence comes from Candidatus Macondimonas diazotrophica, assembly GCF_004684205.1. NCBI lineage: Bacteria > Pseudomonadati > Pseudomonadota > Gammaproteobacteria > Chromatiales > Ectothiorhodospiraceae > Candidatus Macondimonas > Candidatus Macondimonas diazotrophica. The sequence continues at coordinate 77,581 of NZ_SRIO01000011.1, read as the reverse complement.
TAATCAGATGCTGAGATGCATGGTTCCCCGGGATGCTGGTCCCAGCGCCGCCTCCCGGACGGCCTCTGCAACCTTGGCATGCACCTCCGGATCCAGGACATAGGGGACCAGCGCATCGGCGGGAGCCAAGCTGGCCAGCGTATGGGCTGCAGCAAACAGCATCTCGTCGGTAAAACGCGTTGCGCAGGCATCGAGGGCGCCACGGAACAGGCCCGGAAAACCGAGTGCATTGTTCACGCTGCCACCGTCGGCCGCGAAGATTGCGCCATGCTGCAAGGCTTTGCGGGGCGAGATTTCAGGATCCGGATTGGACAACGCCAGGATGATCTGGCCCGGGCGCACGAATTCGGGCTTGATGAGGCCAGGAACGCCCGTGGTGGCCACCACGATGTCGGCCTCCGCCATCAGGGCCTCGAGACTGCGTCCTTCGCCGCCGGAACGCTCCAGACGTTCCACCGCATAATCCCGCAGATCGGTCCCCAGCACGCGTTTGACGCCATAACTGCGCAGCAAGCGGGCGATCCCGATCCCTGCGGCGCCGAGTCCGATCTGACCGACGACACTGTCGCGCAGATCGACATCCACGCGGGCGGCCGCGTTGATCAATGCGGCCAAGGTCACCACAGCCGTTCCATGTTGATCATCATGCATGACGGGCCGATCGAGACGGGCTTTCAGCCCTTCTTCCACCTCGAAGCACAATGGCGCAGCGATGTCCTCGAGCTGGATCGCACCAAAGGAGGGCGCGATGGCACAGATGGTGTCGATGAGCCGATCCGGATCTTTCTCGTCGATCAGGATAGGGATGCCGCTGATGCCGATCAACTTGGCGAATAGCGCCGATTTCCCCTCCATCACGGGCAAGGCGGCCGCAACGCCGACATCGCCCAAGCCGAGTACGGCCGTGCCGTTGGTGACGATGGCCACCGTGTGTCTGAGCGCCGTGTATTCCCACTGCAAGGTCGGGTCTTTCTGGATGGCCAGCGACACCCGTGCCACGCCAGGGGTATAGATGTCGCGCAGCTGCTGGATGGAGGAAAGCGGTAAGCGCGACGTCATCCGAATCTTGCCATCTCGATGGCGATCCATGATGCGGTCGGATCGACCGATGATCTTGGCATTCGGCAGCTCGTTGAGCTTGTCGATCACCCCATGATCCGTTTCCGGATCCATTTCCAGGGTGATTTCCCAGATGGTCTGGTCCTGATCGCGGCGAAGGGCGTTGAGATGCTCCACCACGATGCCGGCTTCGCCGATGACCGTGAGGATTTTTCCCAGACTGCCAGGTTTATGGGCAGATTCGATGATAAGGATCTCAGGGATTTTCATGGGGTTATCTTCGGATGATCAAGAAGTTTCCGAGCCGGAACACACGGTCCGCGTGTATCATAACCCTTGTGCACTGAACGCGCACGATCGGTGAAGCGCTCAGTCGATCATCACCTGCCCTTGCGCGATGGGGGTGACAGCGCCGCCGACACGGACTTCCATGACCGTCTGCCCGCTGCGGCGGGCTTCGACCTCGAGCGTGCTGAGGCGGCCGTGCCCGGAGCCGCGTATTGCCACGAAGCGCAGCGGGTCGGCTGGCTCCGAGAGCGCCATGAAGCTCGCCAGGGCAGGCATTGCCGAACCGATGGGTGGATCTTCCTGTGCACTGATATCAAGCCCGAACAGGCGGGCCTCGAGGCGCAGCGTTCCATCGGCCTGCATGCCGGCAGGCGCGATGGCGAGCAGCTGTGGCGGCAGTGTCGCGGTGGCACTTGACCGCGCCCATGCCGCGCGATCGAACGATGCCTGTCGGAGTGTCGCCGTGTCATTCAGGGGAACGATGAAACAGGACATCGGTCCCATCAGGTTCAGGGGAACATGCCCCGACATGCCGATAAAATCGCCGTCAGGAAGACTCAGGATGGCGGCGATATCCGCAGTGCTGGGAACGTAAGCGTCCACCGCCAGATCGCAGTCCATCCGGAAGGCGCTGTGCATCACCTTGCCGGATTCACAGCGAACCTGAAGATCCACCTCGCCGATTGGCAAGCGGAACTTGAAGGCGGTTTCGCCGTCAACGGCCGGGAGCGTGCCGGAATGAATCAGGGTCGCTCCGGCGGCTACCAGCGGATGGCCAGCGAACGGCTGGGGGGTTCCGCGTGAACCGAAAAGATGCATGTGCCATTGGTTCACGCGGTCCGCGGTTTGCAGGAAGACGGTGTCCGAATAGCCGAATTCGCGGGCGATGCGGCGCATTTGCGCTTCCACCAGCCCGTCGGCTTGCGGGAAGACCAGGATCGGTGCTCCTTGATAGGGTGTATCGGTGAATGCATCCACGCAATGAAATTCGAGACCCATGCGGTTTTCTCCTTCACAACCGCGTTATTCGAAGCACGATCTGCGCCAGACGATCAGCCGATGTACCCCAGGCTCTCCAGCTTCAGCAGCACGCGCTGTGCGGCCTCATCGGCCGAGCAATCCCGGGTATCGATCACCAGCTCCGGTTGTTCCGGCACTTCATAGGGATCGGAAATGCCGGTGAACTCGGGAATCAGCCCGGCACGCGCCTTGGCATAGAGTCCCTTGCGGTCACGCGCTTCGCACACCTCGAGGGGCGTGGCGACATGCACTTCGATGAAGCCACCGCCCGCCTGCACCATCTCGCGCACCTGACGCCGCGTTTCTCGATAGGGGGCGATGGGCGCGCATACCGCGATGCCGCGGTGCTTGGTGATTTCCGCGGCGACATAGCCGATGCGCAGGATGTTGAGGTTGCGATGCTCCTTGGAGAATCCCAACTCGCTGGACAGGTGCTTGCGTACCAGGTCGCCATCCAGCAGGGTGACCGGCCGGCCGCCCATTTCCATGAGTTTGACCATGAGCGCATTGGCGATGGTGGATTTTCCGGAACCCGACAGGCCGGTGAAGAACACGGTGAAGCCTTGTTGCTGGCGAGGCGGGTAGCTGCGTTTGAGTTCGGCAACGACCTCCGGATAGGAGAACCATTCGGGGATATCGGCGCCTTCGCGAAGTCGGCGGCGGAATTCTGTGCCGGAGATGTTGAGTACCGTTTCCCCGGGCTGAACCTCGTTGCCGGGTGCGTACTGAGCACGATTCTCGACGTAAACCATTTCCTGGAACGGAACCATGGTGATACCCAATTCCGCTTCGTGTTGTGCCACGAGTTCCTGGGCGTCATAAGGGCCGTAGAAATCGCGCCCCTGGCTGTCCTTGCCGGGGCCGGCATGATCCCGGCCCACGATGAAATGCGTACAGCCGTGGTTCTTGCGGATGATGGCGTGCCACAGCGCCTCGCGCGGGCCGCCCATGCGCATCGCCAGCGGCAACAGGCTGAGCTGGGTGGTCTGCTCCGGGTAGCGTTTGAGCAACTGCTCATAGCAGCGCACCCGGGTGTAATAGTCGATGTCGCCTGGTTTGGTCATGCCGACCACGGGCTGGATGAGGAGATTGGCCTCGGCTTCACGTGCGGCGCGGATGGTCAGTTCCTGGTGCGCGCGATGCATGGGATTGCGCGTCTGGAACGCCACGATGCGGCGCCAGCCCAGCTTGTCGAACAGCGCGCGCAATTCGGCCGGGGTGTGGCGGCGGCTTTTGAAGTCATAATGGGTTGGTGCATCCAGGCCATGAACCGGACCGCCGATATAGACCGGATGACTGCGGTGCAGCAGATACGCAACACCGGGATGGGCCTCATCGCGTGTCCCGAAGATGGCTTCGCCCTCGGCGCCGAAGTCCGGCTGCCAGCGCTCGTCGACACGCATCACGGCGATCAGTACGCCCTCGGGGTCGTGCAGCCCGATCCAGTCGCCGATCGAGAGCTTGTCGGCGAAGGTCGCATCGACATCCAAAGTGATCGGCATGGGCCACAAGGTTCCGTCGGCAAGTCGCATGTCGGCGAGTACCGCCGCGTAATCGGCCTGCCCCATGAAGCCTTCAAGCGGAGAGAAGCCGCCGTTGAGCAGCAATTCCAGGTCGCACAGCTGACGAGGCGTCAGGTGCCAGCCCGGGTAGGTGCGCGCCTGATCCCGCATTCTCTGGCGCGAGTCACCGTCGAGATAGAGTTGTTTGAGAACACCGCCGTGTGGAGAGATGAGTTCAGACATGATTACTCGCTTGTCAGATGACTACAGGAAAAGTGAGCAGAACCTACAATGGCTGGGTCAGAAGGACCAAATCTGGGGAATCAACAAGAGCGTAACGATTGACGTGATGAATGTCAGCGGGAGACCCAGCCGCAAGTAGTCGATGAACCGGTAGCCCCCCGGGCCCATCACCATCAAATTCGTCTGGTAGCCCATGGGCGTGGCGTATGCGGCCGAAGCGCCCATCATGATCGCGATGCCGAAAGGTAGCAGACTCACCTCGAGGTTGTTCGCCACGCTGACGGCAAATGGGAACATCAGCGCTGCGGCGGCATTGTTGGTGATGATATTGGTCATCACTGCCGTCACGACATAAATCATCACAAGGTTGCTGATCGGCCCCGGTCCGGTCAAGGTCAGCAATGTTTCAGTCACGGCGCGTGCGGCCCCGGTTTTCTCCAGCGCGGCGCTCAGACCAAAAGAGGCACCAATCACGATGAGGGTTGGCCAATCGATGCTGCGACGGGCGGTCTCAGGGCTGACGCAACCGGTCGCGATCATCAGGCCTGCTGCCAACAAGGCGGCTTCCAGCATGCTGAAGATGCCGAACGCCGCGGTTAGGACCATGCCGAGCATGATGAGGATCGCGCGGCGGGCGTGGTCGTGTCGCGGGGGGCTTGAATCCTCGATGCGCCGCACCAGCAGAAAATGCCGCGAGTTGCGATGCTCCTCGAAGAAATTGGGGCGTGCCTCCAGCAGCAAGGTATCACCGCGTTCGAGTTCGATGTCCCCGATTTTCTGATCAAGACGCTGGCCACTGCGCGCGACGGCAATGACGACCGCATTGTAGCGGCGTCGAAAACCGATATCGCGGATGCTCTTGCCGGAAAGCGGCCCCTGACCCGAGACAACGGCCTCGACCAGGCAACGGCCCGATCGGGGGCCGTCGAGTTTGAACACCTGTTCTGTGGCGGGAACCAGCCCATGGATCTTCTGAAGTTCGACCACCGAATCGACGATACCGACGAACAGAAGCCGGTCGCCGGCCTGAAGCGTTTCCTGCGGTGAGACGGCCGCTAAAATCTGGCCGGTGCGGTCGATCTCCGCAAGATAAAGCCCGGGCAGATGACGGAGTCCCGCCTGCTCGATGGTCTGTCCCACGAGCGGGCCAGCTGCTTCGACCAGCATTTCAACGCTGTATTCGCGTGGATCGGCAAGCTGGCTGATGGTGGGGCGTCGATCCGGCAGCAAGCGGTCCGTAAAGAACAGCAGGAAAAGGATGCCAACGATGGCGACCGGAATGCCGACCGGCGCGATGCTGAACAAGCTGAGGTGGATGTTCTCACCAATGAGCATGCTCGAGATCACCAGATTCGTGCTGGTTCCGATCAGCGCGCAGGTTCCGCCGAGGATGGTGGCGTAGTTCATGGGAAGCAGCAGCTTGGATGCCGGCAGGTTGAACTTCTTGGCCCAGCTGTTGATCGCCGGAATCATCATGGAGACTTGGGGGGTGTTGTTCAAAAATGCGCTGAATACGGCAGTCGGCGCCATAGTGCGCCAGAGGGCATGGCGAAACGAGAAGGGTTTGCGGAGAACGTTCTGCACCAGCCAGTGGATGCCGCCGGTTTCCTCGAGCGCCACGGCCACGACGCACAGTACGCCAACGGTGATCAGACCTTCGTTTCCGAAACCGGAAAAGGCTTCCTTGGGCGTAATGATGCCGGAGATCATCAGCACGGTAACCGCCCCCAGGAAAACCGCATCGGCAGCCAGGCGCGAAAAAATCAGCGTTCCGACCATGCCGGCAACGATGGCAAGCGTCATCCACGCAGCCCAATCCATTCCGAAGGCTCCTCGACGGGTATTTGGCGCGAAGTAAGGTTATAAGATTTTTGGAATAAAGACGTTATCAACCGGACAAGGCTTGGCATTATGAGATGCGGGTCACCCGCTTGCCAAGCCTCGGCCTGATATCATTGGACGCGGCCAAAGCATATTCCGAGGAAGCATTCCATGCCTGAAGTCCCCCCTCCGGCCAAAGCTTCCGTGCGTAGCGGTGAGAAGTTCTCCCAGGATGGGGTCACCGCCATCAAGCACGGCGTCAAGGTGCAACGAAACGGAACCCCTGTAGCTCGAGGGGAGAAACCCCCGTGGTTGCGGGTGTCGGTGCCCGGAGCCGGGCGCTATGTCGAGGTGCGGCAGATCGTGCGCGAAAACCGTCTGGCGACGGTGTGTGAGGAATCGCTGTGCCCCAACCTCGCCGAATGCTGGAGTCACGGCACGGCCACGCTGATGATCCTGGGGGCCGTGTGTACTCGTGCCTGCCGGTTCTGCGCAGTATCGACGGGTAATCCGCAGGGACGCCTGGATGCGGACGAGCCGGCCCATGCTGCCGAGGCGGTCCGGCTCATGGGGCTCAAGTATGTCGTCCTGACCTCGGTCGATCGTGACGATCTGTCCGATGGGGGCGCGGCGCACTATGCCGCCTGCGTGCACGCGATCCGCGCCGCCAGTCCGGAGACCGCCGTCGAGGCGCTTACCCCCGATTTCGGGGGACGGCAGGCGGCCGTAGCGGCAGTGGCCACTTCGGGTCTTCAGGTGTACGCCCAGAACCTCGAAACCGTGCGCCGATTGACGCATCCGGTCCGCGATCCGCGGGCGGGGTATGAGCAGACGCTCGATGTCTTGCAAATGGCCAAGGCCGCGGCGCCCGAGGTGCTGACCAAAACCAGCCTGATGTTGGGCCTGGGCGAAACGGATGCCGAAATCGAGCAGACGCTCGCCGATGCCCGGGCAGCCGATGTGGACATCGTTACCTTCGGCCAGTACCTGCGCCCCACGGCCAACCACCTGCCGGTCGAGCGCTATGTGCCACCCGAGGATTTCGCGCGCTACCGGGCTTGGGGTCTGGAGATGGGATTCCTCGAGGTGGTCGCCGGGCCGTTGGTGCGTTCGAGCTACCGCGCCGAGCGGGTCTTTGCTCGCAACAACGCCGGCCTGTGACAGCCGTCCACTCAGCTAAGGATCTGTAAATGGCGATTCTGGTTACCGGCGCGGCCGGTTTCATCGGTTTTCATCTGGCCGAGCGCCTGCTGGCGCGTGGCGAGACGGTCATCGGGCTGGACAACGTCAACGACTACTACGAGGTCAGCCTCAAGGAGGCGCGCCTGGCGCAGCTCCGGGAACGGCCAGGTTTCACGTTTCAGAGGCTCGACCTGGCCGACCGCGCCGGGATGGAGGCGCTGTTCCGAGACGAGTCGATCGACCGGGTGGTGCATCTGGCGGCGCAGGCCGGCGTGCGCTATTCCCTGACCCATCCACATGCCTACGCGGAGAGCAATCTGACGGGGTTCCTACACATCCTGGAAGGTTGCCGGGTGCGTGGTGTGGTGCATCTGGTTTATGCGTCCAGCAGCTCGGTCTACGGCAGCAACACCGCCATGCCGTTCCGAGCCGAGGCGGCGGCCGATCACCCGCTCGCGCTCTATGGGGCGACCAAGAAGGCCAACGAGGTCATGGCACATGCCTACAGTCATTTGTACGGTATTCCGACCACCGGCCTGCGATTTTTCACCGTCTACGGGCCTTGGGGACGGCCAGACATGGCGCTGTTCAGCTTCACCCGTGCCATTCTGGCTGGTGAAGCCATTCCCGTGTTCAATCACGGGCACCACAAGCGCGATTTCACCTATATCGACGATGTGGTCGAGGGCATCGTGCGCGTGCTCGACCGTCCGGCGCAGTCCGATGCCGCATTCGATCCGGCGCGTCCCGACCCTGCGGCCAGCAGCGCGCCGTATCGTCTCTACAACATCGGCAACGGCCAGCCGGTCGATCTCATCACCTACATCCGCACCCTGGAAGCCGCGCTGGGGCGATCGGCGCGCCTTGACCTGCAGCCCATGCAGCCCGGGGACGTGCCTGACACCTGGGCGGACTGCACGCCCTTACAGCGCGATACCGGCTACAAGCCGTCCACGCCGGTGAGCGAGGGCATCACCCGCTTCGTCGCCTGGTACCGGGCTTATTACGGCGTTTGAGCGGAGTCGCCGCTGCGGGGCATCCGGTATGGCCCCTTAGTCGTAGCCAATGACGTGGATATAGGGCACCGCGAGGCGCTGGCGTCCGGCCAGAAAACCGAGTTCGATCAGGGTGGCTGCCGCCACCACCTGGGCGCCACTCTGGCGCACCAATGCGCAGGCAGCGGCGAGCGTCCCGCCGGTAGCCAGCACATCGTCGACCACGAGCACGCGCTGTCCCGGCGCAAGCAGACCCTGCTGAATCTCAAGGCGGTCCTTGCCATATTCGAGGGCGTAGTCATGACCGAGGCACGGTCCGGGCAGCTTGCCCGGCTTGCGTGCCATGACGAATCCGCAACCCAGCTTCAGCGCCAAGGGTGCGGCGAGCAGGAAGCCGCGCGATTCGATCCCGACCAAAACGTCCGGCGCATGGGCGAGCACGCCTCGGGTGAGGCGGCCGAGCGCAACAGGCCAGGCATCCGGGCTGGCGAGGAGCGGCGCAAGGTCGTAGAACACGATCCCCGGCCGGGGGAAATCGGGGATCTGGCGGATGTAGGCCCTGAGATCCACCACGTTGCTTCGTGCGGGTCAGACTGCCGGATCGTCGGCCAGACGCAGATCGCGCGGAAGCGCGACATGCATGGCCAACGGCAGATGGTCCGAGGTGACATGGCTCACGACCTGGGTGTGCTGAATATCCAGGCTGGGCGTGACCAGAATGTGATCCAGACTGCGGGTCGGCCGCCAGCTCGGGTAGCTCGGCAGCGGATGGGGCGCGCCACGCAATCCCGCGAGCGCACCATGCGCGCGGATGGCATCCCAACTACAGTTGAGGTCGCCCATCAGGATGGCGTGGGTTTGGTCGCCGATCAGACTCCCAAGGAAGGCGAGCTGATGGGCCTGGGTGCGCCGGTCGAGCGAAAGGTGGGCGACCACGACCAACAACCCGTCGGCCTCCTCGCCGAAGCGGGCGATCAGCGCACCCCGGCCCGGGATCCGGCTGGGCAGGCTGACTTCACGCACCTCGGTCGGACGGTAGCGGCTGAGCAGGCCCATGCTGTGCTGTGCCCAGGGACCGAGACGGCGGTTGATGCGCGTATGCCAGAATGGGAAGTCCGCCTGGTCTGCCAGATAGGCGACCTGGTCGACGTAGTTGCTGCGCAGGCTGCCGGCATCGGTTTCCTGTAGCGCAACCAGGTCATAGGGTGCAAGGATCTGGGCGATACGGTTCAGGTTCTCCCGCCGCGAGCGGAACGGCAGGGCGTAACGCCAGGCGCGGGTGAGATAATGGCGATACCGACTGGTTTCGATACCGACCTGGATGTTGTACGTTAACAGTTTGAGGTGATGTTGTTCGGTCATGACTGCCGCAATGATGAGGGGTCGCACGAGTTTATCCTACTCGGGACGAGCATGATGACCCCGGTGTGGCAGTTGGACCGATCGGCATGTGAAAGGTGCCTTTCCGGGCAAAGACCTTTAATGAATGGGTTATCGGATGTCTGATGAATTGCTGAACAATGTCAACGTCGTGGCGCAGGATGTACTCATCACGCCAGGGCAGCTGAAGGCCGAGATCCCGCTGAGCGCGACGGGTGAGCGCACGGTGCTCGAGGGCCGCCGCAGCGTCCGACAGATCCTGGATCGCAAGGATCATCGGTTGCTGGTGGTCATCGGTCCGTGTTCGGTCCACGATGTTGATGCGGCGCATGACTATGCGCGCCGCTTGCTGGCGCTCGCCAGCGAGGTGAGCGATACCCTGCTCATCGTGATGCGCGTGTATTTCGAAAAGCCGCGCACCACCACGGGCTGGAAGGGTCTGATCAACGATCCGCATCTGGACGATTCCTTCCACATCGAGGACGGCCTGCACATCGCGCGCCGGCTGTTGGTCGATCTGGCGGAAATGGGCCTGCCATCGGGCACCGAAGCGCTGGATCCGATCGTCCCGCAGTATCTCTCGGATCTGATCACCTGGACGGCCATCGGGGCACGCACCACCGAATCGCAGACCCACCGCGAGATGGCCAGCGGCCTGTCGACGCCCGTCGGGTTCAAGAACGGCACTGACGGCAGTCTGACCGTGGCCATCAACGCCCTGCATTCGGTCTCCAGTCCCCATAGTTTTCTGGGCATCGACCGCGACGGCAAAAGCGCCATCATCCGCACGCGCGGCAATCCCTACGGCCATGTCGTGCTGCGGGGTGGACACCAGCCAAACTACGATTCGGTCAGTGTGGCCCTGTGCGAACGCGCGTTGCGCGAGGCGAAGCTCCCTGAGAATATCGTCATCGATTGCAGCCACGCCAATTCCAACAAAGATCCGGCATTGCAGACGCTCGTGGCCGAAAACGTCGCCAATCAGATCCTGGAAGGCAATCAGTCGATTGTGGGACTGATGCTGGAGAGCAACATCGGGTGGGGAAACCAGAAGATTCTTGCCGATCGCAGCCGCATGACCTACGGGGTGTCGGTCACCGATGCCTGCATTGATTGGGAAACTACCGAGAAGCTGCTGCGGGAACTGCGATTCAAGTTGAAGGGGGCATTGCCGGCGCGACTGCCGGACGTGCAGGCGACGGCCTGAGGCGGGCGGGGTGCCGCGCCGGCACCGAAAACCAACGGAGGAATGGCCATGGACGAATTTCACCAGTTTGCAGTGCAGAGCCTGGAAGGCGAAGCGCTGCCGCTGTCGCGTTTTCACGGGCAGCCCGTGTTGATCGTGAACGTGGCCAGCCGTTGTGGGTTGACGCCTCAGTATGCCGGGCTCGAAGCGCTGTATCGGGAATACCGGGATCGAGGGCTGGTGGTGCTCGGATGCCCCTGCAACCAGTTCATGGATCAGGAACCGGGCGATGCCGAAGCGATCCGGTCATTCTGCGAGACGCACTACGGGGTCAGTTTTCCGCTGAGCGCGAAGCTTGAAGTGAACGGCGCCGGCGCCCATCCCCTGTATGCATGGCTGACCGCACCGGAGCAGGGCCATCCCGGCCCCATCCGCTGGAATTTCGAGAAATTCCTTGTCGATGCATCCGGTGGCGTGGTAGCGCGGTATGCGCCCCAGACCCCGCCCGAGGATGCAACGCTGCGTCAGGACATCGAAGCGCAGCTCATTGGTGCGTGAGCCGGTCCTTGCCTGCGCTCGGACCCGCTCTGGATTCACCAGGCCGTTGACAGCGCCGGCTCAGACCGGCCAATCCTTGCGGATGTCCACCGTCGCTGCCCGGGCTAGTTCTTCGTAGAGGGCTTTTTCACGTTCCGAGTACAGCGGCGGAATGTGAATTTTGAGCGTCAGATACTGATCGCCTGTCGGCGTGCCGGAAAAGCCGCGCCCCTTGAGACGCAAGCGCTGACCATTCTGACTCCCGGGCGTGATCGACACCTGCACGGGACCGCCCAGTGTCGGGACGGTGATCATCGTCCCGAGCGCGGCCTCCCAAGGGGCGAGGGGAATGTCGAGGTAGACATCCCGCCCATCCAGTCGAAACCACCGGTGATGGGCGATTTCCACCGTCAGGTAAAGGTCGCCGGCCGGCCCGCCGGAAAGGCCGACTTCTCCCTGTCCGGCAAGACGGATCCGCTGTCCGGGCGTGACCCCAGGCGGGATCTGGACGTTCAGAGTGCGCAATCCGCGCGGACCGGTGATGGACACTTGTCGGGAACCACCCCGGAAGGCTTCCTCGAGGGTCAGTGTTACGGCAGCGACTTGGTCGCCGCCGCGCTGCCCTTTGACGCCGCCGCGTTGCCGTGACCCCCGGAACAGCGCATCGAAAAAATCGCTGAAGCCGTTCGACGCATGGGCGGAACCGGGTCCGCTGTCCCATCCCGGCGGCGCACGAAAGGGCTCGCCCGCATGATGGCCTGTGGCGATCCGATCGTAGACTGCGCGTTTTTCCGGATCCTTGAGCGCTTCGTAGGCCTCGTTGATTTCCTTGAAGCGGGACTCGGCGTCGGTTTCGCGGCTGACATCGGGGTGATATTTCCGCGCCAGGCGACGATAGGCTGCCTTGATGGTGTCGGCGCTTGCCTCGCGCGAGACGCCCAGGATCCGGTAGTAGTCTTTGAATTGCATGATGTCTGGCTTCCTGTGGCGACCGGCTTGGGTCCAAAAGACCGATAACCGTCCCCCGAGGTTCCCGCGCGGCCCGGTTGCAGGCCTGATAAAATCGCCGAATGAGTCTGCTTCGCACCCGCCGGTTCTGTGTAGCGCCCATGCTCGATTGTACCGATCGCCATGCGCGTCATCTCATGCGGCTGATCAGCCGCCATGCGTGGTTGTATACCGAAATGATCACCACGCCTGCGCTGTTGCGCGGGCAGCCTGAGCGCTGGCTGCGCTATAGCGCCATTCAGCATCCTTTGGCGCTTCAGCTCGGCGGCAGTGACCCGACGGCATTGGCGCAATGTGCGCGGCTAGCCGAGGACTATGGCTACGATGAAATTAATCTGAACGTGGGTTGTCCCAGCGATCGCGTTCAGGGCGGACGGTTCGGCGCCTGCCTGATGGCCGAACCGGCGCTGGTGGCCGAGTGCGTGGCCGCCATGGCCGCGGCGGTCACCATCCCGGTAACGGTCAAGACCCGGCTCGGCATCGACGAGCTCGATCATGACGCTCATTTGCATCATTTCGTCGAAACCGTGGCCAGCGCCGGTTGCCGCACCTTTATCCTCCATGCGCGCAAGGCATGGCTCAAGGGTTTGAGCCCGCATGAAAACCGTACGGTACCGCCGCTGCAGTACGAACGGGTTCATCATCTCAAATCGGCAATGCCCCATCTGGAAATCATCCTGAATGGCGGATTGACTGACCTCGAAAGCGCACGCACGGCGGGTGCCGGCCTTGACGGGGTGATGCTGGGACGGGCCGTCTATGGCAGCCCGTATTGCCTGGCCGGCGTAGACGCCATGTTCTACGGCGATCCGCGGCCGGCGCCGAGCCGTCACGCGGTGATCGAGGCCTATGGCGTGTATGCCCAGGAAGCGCTACGCGCCGGCACGCCGCTCAGCGCGCTGACGCGGCCTTTGCTGGGGCTGTTCAACGGAATGCCGGGCGCGCGAGCGTTTCGTCGACACCTGAGTGAAAACGGTTGTCGATCGGGGGCAGGCTGGCCGGTGGTCGAGCAGGCGCTTGAATCGCTGCATGTGGCGCCCCTTCCTGCTTGAGCGCAATACAGCGGATCGCGCGCGGTCACCGAAATCGGTAACCGCCGCGGCAATCGACGGCCTCGGTTGGGCGCTGGCCCGCTTGCCCGAGATGGCCCAGCGGGGCGGAAGCCGGCTGCTGAACGCGGTACTGCAGAGCGCCGAAGCGCGCCATCCTGTGATACACGAAACGTTGGTCGAAGCACTTCCCGCATTGGCGCGACACGATGTCACGCGCCTGCTGCAGGCCCATCTGTATCGCCGTGCGGCCGGGGTGTTCGGTCTCGTAGAGGCGCTGTGGGGCAGACCGGCGCGCATCCTCGACAAGGCGTCGGTGACCGGTTGGCCACAGTTGGTGCAGTATCAGCGTCAAGGCGTCGCCGTGATCCTGATCGCCGGTCATTTCATCGATCTGCCCGCCGGGGTGCGTGCACTGGCCGAACGGGTGCCGGTCCAGTTGGTCGCGCGTCTGTTCCGGCATCCGGCGTTTCGTCGTCCCGTAGCGCGTCTGGCCCAGCGGACGGGCGGCTGTCTGATCGACGGCGGTAACCCCAAAGCCATTGTCCGAGCATTGCAGCGCGGCGGGACAGTGCTGATCCTGGCGGATTATCCCCTGGATCAGAGTCCCCAGTCGGCGCCGGCCGCGGAACGCATCGCGCGCCTGGCGCAATGGACCGGCGCCATAGTCCTCCCCGTGGGATGCCGGCGCGAGGGCGGCCGCCCGCACCTGGAGATCGGGGCGCCGCTTCCTCTCGAGTCGACCGGCGATGCTGCCCTGCAGGGGTTGTACCAGAACTGGATCGAGGCCGCGCGCATCGATTACCTCTGGCCGCGCCGAATCAGGCGTCCGTAAGGCAGAAGATTCGCGCATGATTGGTGGGCTGGCCGACGAGGCGCATGGGCAGCGCAGCGGGGCCGGTCCCGGTTTGGCGGCGCATTTGGTAAGCTCACCACTTTTGGGAGGCCAGGTGGCGATCCGTACACGGGTCAAGATCTGTGGCATTACCCGTCTCGACGATGCCCTGCAGGCAGCGGAGTTGGGGGTGGATGCCATCGGGTTGGTGTTTTACCCGAAAAGCCCACGCTATCTTGCGGCTACGACTGCGGCGCAGTGGATCCATCGCGTGCCGGCCTTCGTGACGGTGGTCGGCCTGTTCCTGAATGCCGATCCGGCCTTTGTCGACGACGTGCTGGCCGAGATCGATCTGGATATGCTGCAATTTCACGGTGTCGAGACGCCGGCCGATTGCCAGCGTCACCAACGGCCCTACATCAAGGCATTGGGCATGGGCGGTGCTGGGACGGATGTCCTGGCGCAAGCCCGTTCCCATGCGCATGCGCGCGGGATGCTCCTGGACAGCCATGCGCCCGGCGAGGCGGGGGGGCGGGGGCTTCGTTTCGCCTGGGCGGAGATCCCTACCGAGCGGCCGTTGCCGCTGATTCTTGCGGGCGGACTGGACGCGACGAATGTCGCCGATGCCGTTCGCCAGGTACGGCCTTGGGCAGTGGATGTGAGCAGCGGGGTGGAGTGCGCGCCCGGAATCAAGGATCCGCAGCGCATGCGTGAATTTATGGAGAGGATCAGACGTGCCGATGCCGAAGCTTGATGGTGCAGGAAATTCGCTTCCCGACGCGCGGGGGCATTTCGGCCCCTATGGGGGGCGCTTCGTCCCCGAGACCTTGATGGCCGCGCTCGAGGCGCTGGCCGAGGCCTATCACGAGATCGGGCTGGATGCCGAGTTCCGCCGCCGACTCGATGTGGATCTGGCGCATTACGTGGGGCGACCCTCGCCACTGTATCTGGCCGAACGCTTGACCGGCGAGGTGGGTGGTGCCCGCATCTACCTCAAACGAGAGGATCTGAACCATACCGGGGCCCATAAGGTGAACAACACCGTCGGCCAGATCCTGCTCGCCCAGCGCATGGGCAAGCGGCGCATCATCGCCGAAACCGGCGCCGGTCAGCATGGCGTGGCGACCGCGACCGTGGCGGCCCGGCTGGGGCTCGACTGCGTGGTCTACATGGGTGCCGAGGATGTCAAGCGCCAGGCGCCGAACGTCTATCGCATGAAGCTCTTGGGCGCCGAGGTGCGGCCCGTGGAGTCCGGCAGCCGCACGCTCAAGGACGCCATGAACGAGGCGATGCGCGACTGGGTCACCCATGTGGACGATACCTTCTATGTCATCGGCTCGGTCGCGGGACCGCATCCCTATCCCATGATGGTGCGCGACTTCCAGTGCATCATTGGCCGTGAAACCCGTGAGCAGATGCTGGCCTTGGAAGGCCGTCTACCCGACGCCCTGGTCGCCTGTGTCGGCGGCGGTTCCAACGCCATGGGGCTGTTTCATCCGTTTCTGGACGATCGAGAAGTGGCGCTCTACGGTGTCGAGGCGGCCGGCCATGGGCTGGAATCGGGACAGCACTCGGCACCGCTCTCGGCGGGCCGGCCGGGCGTGCTGCACGGCAGCCGGACCTATCTGCTCGACAATGCGGACGGCCAGATCCAGGAGGCGCATTCGATCTCCGCCGGTCTTGATTATCCCGGCGTCGGACCGGAACACAGCTGGCTGAAGGATTGCGGGCGCGCACAGTATGTCTACGCCGATGACGAAGAGGCGCTGGCAGCCTTCCACCGACTGACGCGTACCGAAGGCATCATTCCCGCACTGGAAAGTTCGCACGCGCTGGCGTATGCCGAGCGTCTCGCGGCGCGGATGTCGCCCGAACAGATCATCGTCGTCAACCTCTCCGGTCGAGGCGACAAAGACATTCCCACCATCGCCGCGCGGGAGGGCATCGCGCTATGAGCCGTGCGCCGTTGCGTATCGATCACCGCTTTGCAGACCTGCGCGAGCAGGGTAGAGCGGCACTGGTCACCTATCTCATGGCTGGCGATCCGGATGCCGACACCACGGTTGCACTCATGCATGCCCTGGTGGCCGGCGGCGCCGATGTGATCGAACTAGGCGTGCCGTTTTCCGATCCGGTCGCCGATGGGGTTGCCATTCAGCTGGCGGCCGATCGCGCCTTGCGTTCGGGGATGACGCTGCTGGGCGTGCTCGATGTCGTGCGCCGCTTTCGCGAGAAAGATTCACATACGCCGGTCGTTCTCATGGGCTACCTCAATCCCATCGAACGCATGGGCTACCATGCATTTGCCCAGGCCGCGGCAAGTGCCGGCGTGGACGGCGTATTGACCGTGGATCTGCCGCCCGAGGAAGGCGATGGATTGCTGCCGGCACTGCGCGAGACCCAGTTGGCGCCCATTTTTCTGGTTTCACCGACCACGACGGACCGGCGCATGGCCTGGATCTGTGATCAGGCACAAGGCTTCGTCTATTACGTATCACTCAAGGGCGTGACGGGCGCGGCCAGCCTGGATATGGACGCCGTCGGCGATCGTCTCGCCGTCGTGAGAGGCCTGACGCGCCTCCCGGTGGGTGTGGGTTTCGGAATTTCGGGCCCCGAACAGGCGGGGAAGATGGCGGCCATTGCCGATGCGGTTGTTGTCGGCAGTGCACTGGTCAAGACGATCGCGGGCGGTGTACCCGAGACGTTGCCGGATCAGCTTGAAGCCCAGGTTCGGGCCTTGCGTGTGGCCATGGATGGGGTGGCGCGGCCGGCCCTGGAGGATGAGCGATGAACTGGTTTACCAAATTGATGCCCTCACGCATTCGCACCGAGGGAGAGCAGAAACGCGCGGTTCCCGAGGGCGTATGGCATCGCTGCGAGGCTTGCGAGGCGACGCTGTATCGCCCCGAGCTCGAGCGTAATCTGGAGGTCTGCCCCAAGTGTGGACATCATGGCCCCATCGAGCCGCGGCGCCGGCTGGCACAGTTCCTTGACACGGATTCGGCCGTGGAACTGTTTGCCGGCATCGAGCCAGTCGATGCCCTGAAATTTCGGGACAGTAAAAAATACAAGGATCGTTTGACGCAGGCGCAGAAGTCGAGCGGCGAAAAGGACGCACTTTTGGTCATGAAAGGCCTGCTCAAGCATCTGCCGGTCGTCACGGCTGCCTTCGATTTTCGGTTCATGGCTGGCTCCATGGGCGCCGTCGTCGGCGAGAAATTCGCCCGCGCAGTTCGCCAAAGTCTCGCCGACCGGGCGCCACTGGTCTGTTTTTCCGCGAGTGGTGGGGCGCGCATGCAGGAAAACCTGTTTTCCTTGATGCAGATGGCCAAGACCAGCGCTGCGCTGGCCGAGCTGTCGGCTGCCCGACTGCCCTATGTCTCGGTGTTGACCCATCCCACTACCGGCGGCGTGTCGGCGTCGCTCGCCATGCTGGGGGATGTCAATGTGGCAGAACCGCGCGCCCTGATCGGTTTCGCGGGCCCGCGTGTGATTCAGCAGACGGTCGGTCAGACTCTGCCCGAAGGATTCCAGCGCAGTGAGTTTCTGCTCGAACACGGTACCGTGGATTTCATCCTCGATCGGCGTCAGATGCGTGATCGCCTCGCTACGCTACTGCGCGTCCTGATGGGGATGCCGGCCGCCCCAACCGAGTGAGCGCAACTCCCGAGGCACGCACGCTGGCGCAATGGCTGGCGCATCTCGAACAGCTGCATCCGCGCGAGATCGACCTCGGACTGGGGCGAATCCGGGCGGTCTATGCGGCCATGGGTGCGCCACGACCGGCGCCTTCGGTCATTACCGTGGCCGGGACCAACGGCAAGGGCTCCAGCGTAGCCTTTCTCGAGGCCATTCTCGTGGCTGCGGGGCGGCGAGTCGGGAGCTATACCTCTCCCCATTTGTGGCGCTACAACGAGCGGGTCCGGCTGAATGGCCATCCAGTAGACGATGCGGCGCTGTGCGCGGCGTTCGAGCGGGTCGAACAGGCACGCGACGGAGTCAGCCTGAGCTATTTCGAGTTCGGCACACTGGCGGCGCTGGATCTATTCGCCCGCACCGATCTCGAAGTGGCGCTGCTCGAGGTCGGCCTGGGTGGGCGCCTGGATGCCGTCAACGTGATGGATCCCGATGTCGCGCTCATTACGCCGATTGCGCTCGACCATATGGACTGGCTGGGCCCGAATCGAGACGCCATCGGTCGGGAAAAAGCCGGCATCAGCCGGGCGACCCGGCCGCTGGTCTGCACCGACCCGGAGCCACCGCTCGGACTGCTGCAGCATGGGCTGGGCTCACCGCGATGGTGTGCAGGCTCAGATTATCGAGTCTTGCGGCGCGAGGCCCGTCGCTGGGATTTCCTCAGCGCCACGGTCTGCTGGAGCGATCTGCCGCCCCCGGCCTTACCGGGTGAACATCAGTACGCAAATGCGGCAGGCGCCTTGGCCGTGCTGGCCTTGCTGCCATCGGGACTCCAGCCGGATCGGCGCTCGGTGGTCGACGGGTTGACCCACGCGCGACTTCCCGGGCGGCTGGAACGTCGCGCCGGTCCGGTCACGCAATGGTACGACGTTGCTCACAATCCGGCCGGCACAGCGGCCTTGGCGGCGCACCTGGCCACGATACCCGTTGCCGGAACGCGGCGCACGATTCTGGGTGTCCTCCAGGACAAGGACGCCTCAGCCATGATCGAAACCCTGCGGCCCCAGACCGATGTCTGGTATGTGACGGACCTTCCCGGGTCCCGGGGCAATACGGCCGTGGCGCTGGCGGCCCTGGTACGGGCGCTCGCGCCGCATGCACCGGTGACTGAGTTCGCGACCCCGTCAGAGGCGCGTACGCAGGCACTGGCGGACAGCGGGCCAACGGATCGCGTGGTGGTAACCGGCTCGTTCCTGACCGTGGCTCTTGCGAGTCCCGCGCCCGTATAATAGGCGGTTGTGGATGCGCGTCCATGATCAGGCAGGGAGAATCATGATGGATCCGGTCCTGAAGCGGCGGTTGGCTGGGGCGGCGGTATTGTGGCTTGGCGCCATGCTGCTGTTGCCCTGGATTCTGGATCAGAATCCCGAAGAAGGGGCGGAAACCACCTTCGTGGCCGCGGAGGATCCGGAGCGCGAGATGCGAACGATTGATCTCGCACCGCCGCCGTTGCGTGAAACGGTTCCGTCCGAAGGGAGCAGGCCTGCAGAGGGGGCGCCCCCTGAGTTGGCCCGGTTGGCGCCGGCCGAGCGGCAGCCGGATGGGACGGCAGAGGCCGTGACCGATACGGCCCAGCCGGTCTCCGCACCAGTCGAACCCGCACGGCCGGCCGATGAGGTCGCCGCCTCGAACCGATCAGCACCGCCGCGCGCTTCTGATATTCCCAGAGCGGCGTCATCTTCGGCGCCGTCCGTGAGCCGCGCCCCGGCGGCCACCAAGGGTGCGGGATGGTCCGTCCAGGTGGGCAGTTTCGGAGATCTGCAAAATGCCCAGAGTCTGGCGGCGCGCTTGCGACAACATCAACACGGTGCCCAGGTGAGCACGCTGGTACTCAATGGGCGAACGTTGTATCGGGTTCGCGTGGGCCATATGGCCCGGCGGGAGGAAGCCGAGGCGCTACGCGCGCGCATCGAGCAATCCATGGGCTTGAACGGTCGGGTCGTGCCGAATCCGTGATGGCGGTCTGTACGATTCCCTGAAAAGGTGGCGATGCTGAATCCGATCGATGCGTTTATCCTGGTGGTCCTGGCGGTCTCTCTGGGTGTGGCCTTTCTGCGCGGCTTGGTTCAGGAGAGCGTGTCGTTGGCCACCTGGATTGCTGCCGCTGCTGCCGGCTACTGGGGCTCTGAGCCAGCTGCGCCGTATCTGTCCTGGTTGATCGCCCATGAGACCGCGCGCCGGGTCCTGGCCGGGGTTGTGGTCTTCGTGCTGGTGCTCATACTGGGCGGTATCCTCAATCGCCTGCTGTCGCAAAGCGTGCGGCGTCTGGGATTGAGCGGCATGGATCGCCTGCTGGGCATGGGCTTCGGCGCATTTCGAGCGACCGCCCTGATCACGGTCGCCATCCTGCTGGCTCAACTCACCAGCCTGCCGCGAGGCGACTGGTGGCTCCAATCGCGACTGATTCCCTATTTCTTGCCCTTGGCAACGCAGCTGCGGGAAAAGCTTCCCATGGATGCGCACACTGATTTCCTGTCCGAAGCCGATACCCGGTAACGACATTGTTGCTTCACAGTTCCGAGGATTGAAGATTATGTGCGGTGTAGTCGGCATCGTTGGCCAAGCGCCAGTGAACCAGGATCTATACGATGCCTTGACGGTGCTTCAGCACCGGGGACAGGACGCCGCGGGCATCATGACCTGCGATGGTGATCGCCTCTATCTGCGCAAGGACAATGGTCTGGTGCGCGATATTTTCCAGGCACAGCACATGTACGGCCTGCTGGGCAACATGGGCATCGGCCATACCCGCTATCCCACGGCCGGTTGCGCCACCGCGGCCGAAGCGCAGCCGTTCTATGTCAATTCCCCCTTCGGGATTTCGCTTTCCCATAATGGCAATCTCACCAATGCCGAGGTGCTCAAGCGGGAATTGTTCGAACAGGACATGCGTCACATCAACACCTCGTCGGACTCGGAGGTGTTGCTCAACGTGTTCGCCCACGAACTGCAGGGGCAGGGCAAGATCCGCATTCAGCCTGAGGATATCTTTACCGCTGTGGCCGGAGTGCATCGCCGTTGCCGTGGCGCCTATGCCGTCGTGGCCATGATCACCGGCTATGGCATCGTCGGTTTTCGTGATCCCTTCGGGATTCGGCCGCTGATCTACGGGCGGCGCGAAACGCCCAAGGGCACCAGTTACATGATCGCCTCGGAAAGCGTGGCACTGAAGGTGCTCGGCTTCGAACCGGTCGCTGACGTCATGCCGGGGGAAGCGGTATTCATCGACCTCAACGGGCAGATTCATCGCAAGGTCTGCGCCGAAGATACCCTGCATTCGCCCTGCATCTTCGAATACGTCTATTTCGCGCGGCCCGATTCGATCATCGAGAACGTCTCGGTCTACAAGGCGCGTTTGCGCATGGGCGACTATCTGGCCAAGAAGATCGAGCGTGAATGGCATGACCGGGATATCGATGTGGTGATTCCGATTCCCGACACCAGCCGGACGGTGGCGGTGCAGCTGGCGCACCACCTGAACGTGAAATACCGCGAAGGTTTCATGAAGAACCGCTACATCGGGCGCACCTTCATCATGCCGGGCCAGCAGCTGCGTAAGAAATCGGTCCGCCAGAAGCTCAACGCGATCGATCTGGAGTTTCGCGGCAAGAACGTCCTCTTGGTGGATGATTCCATCGTACGCGGCACCACCTCGGGCCAGATCATCGAAATGGCCCGAGAAGCAGGCGCCCGGAAAGTCTACTTTGCCTCCGCGGCGCCCCCGGTTCGGTATCCGAACGTGTACGGTATCGACATGCCGGTGTCTTCCGAGCTCGTCGGCTATGGTCGCACCGAAGAGGAGATTTGCCGGGCCATCGGCGCCGATCGGCTCATTTATCAGGATCTGACTGATCTGGAGCGCGCCGTGCGCTGGGAAAAGGACGGTGAGCGCATCGATCGTTTCGACAGTTCCTGCTTTTCGGGTGAATATGTCACTGGTGATGTCACGCCCGCCTATCTCGACAGCCTGGCGATGCGGCGTTCCGACGGGGCCAAGGGGAATGCGCCGGGTAGCGATTTTCCGGTGATCGAAATCTACAACGGGATCTGAGTCGATGGATGAACACGATCTGGACGAATTCGCCTTCGAGACACGCGCTATCCGCGCGGGTATCGAGCGCAGCGCCCAGGGCGAGCACGCCGAGGCCATCTACGCCACCTCCAGTTTCGTCTTCGAGAGCGCGGAGGAGGCAGCGGCCCGGTTTTCGGGCGAGCGCCCCGGTAATATCTACAGCCGCTTCACCAATCCCACGGTGCGCATGTTCGAACGCCGGCTGGCAGCGCTGGAGGGCGGCGAATCCTGCGTCGCCACCAGTTCTGGAATGTCGGCGATTCTCTCGGTGTGCATGGCCCTGCTACGCCAGGGAGATCAGGTCGTTGCCGCGCAGGGGCTGTTCGGCACGACCACCAGCCTGCTGAACCAGTACCTGACCCGCTTCGGGGTTGCAGTCCGTTTCGTACCGGCTACCGACTATGCCGCTTGGGCCGAGGCGATCGAGGCCGGGCGCACGCGGCTGTTGATCGTGGAAACCCCCACCAATCCCCTGACCGAAGTTGTGGATATTCAAAAACTTGCCGCGATGGCCCATGCGGCCGACGCCCGCCTGATCGTGGACAACTGTTTCTGCACGCCCGCACTGCAGCGCCCATTGGCGCTGGGTGCCGATATCGTGATCCATTCCGCGACCAAGTACCTCGACGGGCAGGGACGCTGCATGGGCGGCGCGGTGGTCGGGGATGCCGAAACGGTCGGCAGGGACATCTTCGGCTTCCTGCGTACGGCCGGACCCACGTTGAGTCCATTCAATGCCTGGGTCTTTCTGAAAGGGCTCGAAACGCTGGCCCTGCGCATGCGCGCCCACAGTGAAAACGCACTGGTCCTGGCGCGCTGGCTACAGCAGCAGCCCGGCGTTGCGCGTGTGCACTACCCGGGCTTGCCCGATCACCCGCAGCACCATCTGGCCGCAGCGCAGCAGTCGGATTTCGGCGGCATCGTCTCCTTCTCATTGAGCGGAGGGCAGGCCGCTGCCTGGCGGCTGATCGACGCCACCCGGCTGATTTCCATCACCGCCAATCTGGGCGACACCAAGACCACCATTACTCACCCGGCAACCACCACCCACGGGCGGCTCAGCCCCGAGGATCGGCACGCCGCGGGAATCGGCGACGGCCTGCTGCGCCTGTCCGTTGGGCTGGAGTCCGTCGATGACCTGATGCAGGATCTGGGGCGCACCCTCGCCTGAGGGCGCCGAACGGGCCGCGCGGCAAACGCCGGCGCGACCAAACGCCGTTTGGCGGGGAGGCCAAACGCCGCAGTGTAGCAGTGGGATATGGTGGGCCGTCAGGGACTCGAACCCCGAACCTACTGATTAAGAGTCAGCTGCTCTACCATTGAGCTAACGGCCCGAAACGATCAGAAGAGCCTGGCCAGAGAAAGGCCGAAACAGCCCGAGATCATCCCAAATTTCGCTCATTGTGTCAATCAATCACACACTGGGATGAGTCCGAGCATCGACATCGACGATCAACGCCCATGGCAAAAGCGCATCATTCCTTCGGGCCGCCAGTCTCGCAAAGTGGGTAGGCGACGCAGCGCCGCACTGAACCGGTCGTGGAACCTGCATCGAATGCCAAAGGCCGGTATCAGCCGTAGGCTAGTCTTCATCGTGAATCGGCATCTTATTGATACGGCTCGACAAAACGAGCCTCAATCCGATATCCCGCATCGCCAAGCTTGCTTGAGAGCTTTTCCACTTTGAGCACCCCGGTCACCCAGACGGTGTCGAACAGCTGCCCCTCGTAGGCATGCCCTATATCGGTTACGACATATACGGTCTGATTGGCGGGCGGCGGCGGGGTATGAATGCAGGCGCCATAGTACGGGACCAGCAGAAATTCCCGTATGGACTTGGCATCCGTTTCAAGAGGGACGACAAACCCCGGCAGCTTGACGAACTTGCCGTCGTGGTCTTCGACCACTGGTGCTTCTCGCCAGAATGTCTTGAGCTTTTCCAGCAACTCCTGAGCGCGGGGATCATCATCACTGAGATCTTCGGCATCGAATTCGTCCATCAGTTTGTCCAACTGCCAGTCCGCCGGGATCAACGCGTCCCAATCAAGTTCGATGGGTTCGGGAGCCGTTGGCGCGGTCACATCGGCTTGCCTCGCGACCGTCACGGGGTCCTGCGCCGTTGTTTCAGCAACCGGCCGGGTGGTCTCCGGGTTGTTTCCGTCACAAGCCGCCAGCAGCCCGTACAGATTCAGCGCCATGAAGATGCGCATCAGCCGACGTCGTTGCATTGTCCACTCTCCAATCAGATCCGAATCGACAGGCCATCGGCAAGCGATAGCTTGTAGGCACGATAGGCGGGGAGCATGCCCGCCACCAGGCCCGCCAGCACCACGATACCGAGCAGCCGCAGTTCGTGCCGGCTCAAGCCGCCGAGCGAGATGTGGATTCCGTACCGGGCTTCGATGATGGGCCGGGCTACCGCCAACAGACCATACAGCAGGCCCAGCCCCACCCCGATGCCCGCCAAAGTGAGCGCCGCGGCCTCGCCCATGATCAGCGCGAATACATGCATAGGGCGGGCGCCAACCGAGCGCAAGATCGCCATTTCACGACGGCGTTCGTTGAGACCGGTAAAAAGCGCCGTAAGCATCCCGAACAGGCCGACCACCACCACGAAGCCGGAGACGATCAGCAGGGCATTTTCCGCGATGGCGGTGATGCCCCACAATTCGCTGAGCGCCACTCCCGGAAGGATGGCGGTCAGCGGTTCCTCCGCGTAGTCATTGATCGTGCGCTGTACCTGAAACGTGGCGATTTTGGACTCGAGGCCAACCAGGGCCGCGGTAATCGCCCTGGGGGTCAGGTCCTTGTGGCGTGCCTTTTCGGCGGAAGTCGACAGGCCGGGCAACGGCGCACCGCCGCGCCAGTCGATGTGAATCGCTTCAATGGCCTCAAGACTCACATGCACGGTACGATCCACCGGTGTCCCGGTCCGCTTGAGAACACCGGCGACCCTGAATGGCTTGTCTTCGTGGCGCGCGAAACGGACGTCGTTGGCGCCGTGCGCGATCACCACCGAATCGCCGAGCTGATAGCCCAGCGCCTCGGCGACCTCGGCACCAAGCACGGTATCGTACAGATCATCGAAAGCGTGGCCCTGATCGAATGTCAGGCCGCGGTCACGAGCATAGCGGTACTGGCGGAAGTAATCCTCGGTGGTACCCATAACCCGATATCCGCGATGCGAGTCTCCGAGCGAGATCGGTAGACTCCAGGCCACATTCGGCAGCGCGGCGATATCCTGGTAACTTTTCCAGGATATGTTGTTCGTGGCGTTGCCGATGCGGAACACGGCGTACAGCAACAACTGTACGCCACCTGAACGCGCCCCGACGATCAGGTCGGTCCCTGAAATCGTGTGAGCGAAACTCTCGCGCGTCTCCACGCGCACGCGTTCCACTCCGATCAGCAGGGTCACGCTGAGCGCGATCGACAACAGGGTCAGGCCGGCAGTCAGGCGGCGGTTGAGCAAACTCTTCCAGGCAAGGCGCACGATGGGCATGGTCGTCAATCCGCTCGCGCACGCGATTCACCCGCCGTATTGAGTTCGGCAAGCCGGATGGTGCGATCGAACAAACCTTCCAGCGATGTGTCGTGACTCACGAAAACGACGGTGGAACCAGCTTGTTCGCACTCCTGGAACAGCAGGCGGACAAACGCCTCTCGACGATTCGCGTCCAGCGAAGACGTCGGTTCGTCGGCGATCAGCAGTTCGGGCTCACCCATCAGTGCACGCGCGGCTGCCACGCGCTGTTGCTGCCCGACACTGAGCGCCGTCACCGGACGGTGCAGCAAATCCGCCTGCGCCATATCCAGATGTTCAAGCAGGCGCATGGCTTCCGACTTCAGTGAGCGTGAACGTTGCACGGCCTTGTCATGACGCGCTTTGGAGAAGCGACAGGGCAACACGACATTGTCGACCATCGACAGATACGGGATCAGGTTGAACATCTGGAAAACGTAACCAATGTGGTGCGCCCGGAAGTGATCCCGTTGCGCGCCGGCCAGCTGATCCAGCCGCCGGCCCAGGACCGTGAGCTCGCCCTGCTGCGGCACGGTGACACCGGCCAGCAGGCTCAGCAGCGTGCTCTTGCCGCTACCGCTGGGACCCTCGATGAAAACACGTTCGCCTTTTCCGATACTAAGGCGATCCAACGCCAGAGCGATAGGCGCCTGCCGCTGCCAGCGGAATGACAGATGGCGGATATCGACGGCCCTGTCCACTGCAGACAGGCTCTGGGCAGCGTCCCTGCGTTCCTGATTCAAAAGTGCAGTTCCGGTCGCGATGCGCGCAGTTCGGCGGCGCCTTGGCGTTTTTCAGTGATGAACTGGACGTGAAGCCGCTCGGTCTGGGGAAAGGCTGCGAACACGCCGACCTTGACCCGATCCAGTGCTTCGGGATGCGCACAGTCGAAACGCCAGCTCGCGATGATATCCGAGTGCGTCTCCTCATGCCGTTGTTCTTGCTCGGGGTGGGGTGCATGCGCTTCGTGGTGTTCGTCGTCATGGCGGGCTTCGTCCATCCGCGGTGTACGCGCATCGGCATGAACCAGATGGCAACCAGCCGCCTCTGGCAACGCGAAGAGGGCAGCGCCATCCTTGAGCCGCGCCAATGCGCTTTCCCGGGTGTGATGATCTTCCTTGCTACGCGGCGCGTGCTCAAAGCCCACGATATTCACCGCCGGGCTGTGGAGCTCGATATGCAGCGTGGTGCCCTCCTGCGCAACATCGAGTCGGCCAACGCCATGCGCATGGGCACCGTGTTGACGTTGTTCATCCGCGAGCGCCAGAGGACCGCTGGTGGCCAACAGCAGTACGAGAATCGGCTTCAGTACGGTCATGACGAATCTCCGAGACAGGTCGCGGCGGAACCTGCGGTAGGGCCGAATGGAAGCAGGGGTTTGCAAGCATTGACGGGGTTTGGGCAGCACAATGGTCGCGCCGGCACAAGCGGTAGTTCCGCACATGCCCGCTGGCCATGATGGCCCCGCCGAGCACGGTCAGCAAGCGCTCCCCCCATTCGCCAAACCAGCGATGTCCCAGAAAAGCCGCCAGCAGCAACAACGACAATCCGGCCACACCGAACAGCAATACCGGTCTGTCCTTGTGTCGCCGACAACCCAGCCACAGGGCAAATCCGCTGGTCGGCAGGATGACCCAAAGCAGCAACTGATGAAAGTCCTCGCCTGCGAACAAACTGCCGGACAGCACCGGCGATATGATCAGGACCAGCGGCATCAGCAGGCAATGCACCGCGCACAGGCCGGAAATCGAGATGGCGAGCAGATCCAATGGCCGTTGCATCTCAGGTCTCCACCCAGTTTGGAAGCGGATCGGGATACGCCTGCCAGGCTGCGGGGCCTTGCGCGTATTCCTCATCATCCAGCAGACAGGCGTCAAGACTCCGTTCAATCGCGCCGGGATTGAGGTACTGACCGATAAACACGATCTCCTGACGCCGATCGCCGTAGTCACCGGAAAATTCGGACTGGATGTTGGCGATCACGGATTCATCCTGTGGCCAATCCGCACGTGGCACGGCGCTCCACCAGTAACCCGCTGGACCGTGGCGAACGATACCGCCCGCCTGCGACCAGGTTCCGGCGATGTCATGACGGCTTGCCAGCCAGAAATACCCTTTTGAGCGAAGCAAGTTACCTTCCCAGTCCTGCTGCAGGGCCTGGTGGAATCGCAAGGGATGGAAAGGCCGCCGGGCCCGATAGACGAAACTCGTGATCCCGTATGCCTCGGTTTCCGGCGTGTGTTCGCCGCGCATCTCCCGGAGCCAGCCCGGTGCTTTTGCAGCTTTTTCGAAACTGAACCGGCCGGTTCCGATAATCCGGTCGAGCGAGACCTGACCGAAGCAGGCGGGAACAATCTCGGCATCGCGGTTGACTTGCCGCAGGGCATGCGTCAGGCGTTCGCGCTCAGCCTGGCTGATCAAGTCGATCTTGTTGACGATGATGACGTCGGCAAACTCCACCTGGTCGATCAGCAAGTCTGCCACCGTGCGCTGGTCTTCCTCGCCCAGCGACTCGCCGCGTGACTGCAGACTATCGGCCTGATCCAAGTCCCCGGCGAAGTTGACAGCGTCGACAACGGTGACCAGTGTGTCGAGACGAGCGACATCTGAAAGGCTGACACCTTGCTCGTCCCGGAATGTGAATGTCTCGGCAACCGGCAGCGGTTCGGATATGCCCGTGGATTCGATTACCAGGTAGTCAAAGCAGCCTTCCTTGGCGAGCACCGCGACTTCTTTCAACAGATCTTCGCGCAGGGTGCAGCAGATGCAGCCGTTGCTCATCTCCACCAGTCTTTCCTCGGACCGGTTGAGCCGCACTTCACTGTTGACCAGCTTGGCGTCGATGTTGACCTCCGACATATCGTTGACGATGACCGCAACGCGCCGGCCCTCGCGATTATGGAGGATGTGATTTAACAGCGTGGTTTTTCCCGCACCGAGAAATCCGGATAGTACCGTGACCGGCAGTTGTTTCATGGTCGTTGCTCCACACACGTTCTCTTGTTCATCAACAGTCCAAGCAAAACAGCACACGAGCCGGATCGCCCGGTTCAACCGCCGGTGAACGGTGTACCAGGCCGGCATCGGCACAACCGGGATAGCCGCAACCTTTCATCAGGCCGACGGCAAACGTCGGCATGCAGCGGGGATAGCCAAAGCGAACGATCGCTTCGTTCGGCGCTCCGCTCGCCTGCGCCGCACGATCCACCTGTGCATCGTCCAGCCACTCGGTACCCGGTCCGCGATAGGTGCATACCAAGCGCAAGTACGAATGATCCACATGGAAACGGGGACAGCCGGTGCGTGCCAGCGTCTCCAGGCGCACCGTGACAGGCCGGTGGCCGGCGAAATCGAAAAACACTTCCGACAGCCTGGTCATATCGTCGAGCCAGCCGGGGAACGCGGATAGCGCGTCATAACCCTGCGCCGAAATCAGCGCCGCGAGCCCGTCGCGGGCCTTCCCGGAATGGACGCGCGCCCGCACGTCGGGAAATGCGTCGGCCCCCACGATCTCCAGTTCAAGGCCAATGGCGGCCAACACCGGGCGATCCCAGATCACGAGCGACGACTCGGGAGAATGAATACGGCCAAACGCGTCGAGTGAATCCACTCGACAGTGGGCCGATCGGTGTGACCGTAACGCTGTCACCGGGATGCCTACCGCAAAGAATGCAACATGGTTGCATTTTACGCGGGACGAAAAGTAATGCAACTCTGTTGCATTAAAAGTGGAATGGCGCTGGAGGCTAACGAATCTGAAGTCAGCGGCTGCAGTGGGGACAGAGCCCCTGTACCGCGACATCGGCATGTTGCAGGCTGAAGCCTTCAGGCAGGGTCAGAGCGACAGCGGGCGTCAGATTCTCCAGGCAGTAAATCTGGCCGCAGCGCGTACAGTTGAAATGTGCATGATCGGCGGTGGGGGTCGCATTGAAACGCCAAACCCGATCCGCACCAACGACTTTATGGGCAAGCTTTTGCGTTACCAACCAATCCAGGACCCTGTAAAGGGTCACACGCTCTACCACGTCGTGCGTTGTTTCAACGGCGCGTTCGATTTCGCTATGGGAGAGTGCATGGTCGGCCGACAGCAACACGTCCAGCACGGTGACCCGTGCCGCGGTGGCGCGCAATCCCATCTTGCGGATCATGGCTAGCGCATCTTCAGCACTTCGGTTGATTCTTCCCATGCACACAGTTCAACACGATCGGCCAAACATCACAACTCTGTTGCATTTCTCTGGGTGGTTCAGCCGGTCTCCTTCATCGCTTCGTCGAGCGGTCAACCACCCCGGCTTGGCCAAGACTCTTGGAAAGTCAGTCATGTATCGACGTGCTCTTGGAACACGTGACACTGATCCCCGGTACGGATCGTCCAATCGGGCGAACTTCGCCCTCCAAGGGGAAGGGCAGCGCGCTCCGACATTGCTTCGGCTCTCGGGATCGGCGACACGGCCCGATCACGGTCGGCGGAGTTTACGGGTTCCGTCGGCTGCTACGCCATGGCGTGGCGGAATCGGTTGATTGACCTGCGCGGAGCATCGTCATCTCACGTTTCCGTGCTGCTGCTTCAGTGCTCAGGCAGAACCGACTGGAGGTTCTGACGCGAAGCGAATACCGCGGCGGGAGACGACGGACTGGCGAGCCAAGCTGATCAGCTTCGTCGTTGCATCAAGACAGCGTATCGCGACCCGATCTTGCGTCGGCATCAGGCAGCCGTCTAATCGGCGTTTTGCGCGTCAATCCGGGCTGCGAGGCGTTCAACATTATCCTCATGTGCGGTGCGCATGGCCTGAAGTCCGGCCTGTAAATGGGGATCGTCTACCTGAGGCAGGATCGCCCGCAGCCGCCGCAGCACCCAGCGTTGGCCGTGATTCAGGAAAACTAGCCGTGCCGGCAAGTCCTCGATAGCCATCGCTTTGGCGTAGAAGCTTCCGGTCCGGCGCGATGGCTTGCCGCCGAGATGTTGGATGGCCTGGACGAGCAAGGCACACCAGCGCGCCTCATCGTGCTGGATGGTGCGCATCAGTGACAGAAGCGTGGCGGGCGCCTCCTTGAGCGTCTGCAGCGCGACGCGCGCACCGGCGCGTTCAGCCTCCAACAGTTCGTTCAGAGTCGCGATCAGCGCCTCCTGCGCGACGCGGCTCGGACGCTGCGGGGGAGATGAACTCATGCGCCCCGATCCGGCTGGCGGACTTGCGTCGACTGCCAGCAGGGCCTCGGCCTCCGCGGCGATCCGCCCAACCCGTTCGGCTGCACCCATGATGGAATCGATGCGGTCGATACCCATCCCGGCATACAGCGCCATGGCCTCGAGATCGCCCGCTGTTGAGCGCAGCGGTGAGTCGGTGCTGAAGCGATAGATCGGCCGCCCGTCGTCCTCACCGATGACCGTCGGTGGGCCGGAACGGGGATCACCGTGTTCACCGCGGGTGACGCTGTTGGGCAACACCCGGACCTTGGCGCCCTCTGGCCAGTTGATGTGAAAATCCTCGGTGAGTAGCGTATCGGCGGCACTGGCGGTGATGAGTCGCTGCTTATGGAAATCGTGGGCAAAACTCTCCGGCGTTGGGATCAGCGCCGTACCGAACACAGCGCCCTGCGCGCCGAGCGCAAGCACGGTGGCCACATCCGCGCCGTCACTAAGCCCGCCCGCTGCCAGCACGGGTGCATTTGTCATCGGCACCAGATCGCCGAGCAGCGCGTGCAGCGGCTGATCGCCGCGCACGTGCCCGCCGGCCTCGACACCTTGAGCGATCAGCACATCGGCGCCAGCAAGCTCTGCGGCACATCCCTCTTTGACGGAGCCCACTTGGCAGACAATGCGCAGGCCCGCTGTGCGCAACCGCCCGATGAGCGCTGCGGGTACGTCCCAGAACAACCCCACAACCGGCACGGCGAGCGCGATCAGTGTCTCGATCTGCGCCTCCAGCAGCGCCGGGTCGGTGCCCGCCGGGATCAGGTTCACGCCAAAGTGCTCGACCCCGGCCGCGCGTACGGCCGCGACCTCCGCGCGGATGCGCGTCACCGGTTCCCGCACCATGCCGAGAAAGCCGAAGCCGCCGGCGCGACTCACGGCCGTCACCAGCTCCGCGCGTGCCACGCCACCCATACCGGCCAATACCAGCGGATAGCGGCAGCCAAGCAAGTCACACACAGGGCGGTGCAGTGAGCTTTTCATGGTCCTTCCTCTGTCTCCATGTGTTCACGCAGGTATTCCGCCAGCACGATGGCATGGTTGTGCACATCGTCGCGGGCGCCGTACAGCAGCGTGAGCGGACCTGTATCGGTCAACTCGCGCAGCGGCGTGAGTGCATCGGTATTGGCGTCGAGCTCGGCGCGGTAGCGGGCGCAAAATGCCTCCCATCGCGCTGGGTCGTGGCCGAACCATCGTCGTAGCGCAGCACTCGGCGCGGCGGCTCGATGCCACCGTGTGAGCGCCGCTGCCTCCTTGCGCACCCCACGTGGCCACAGGCGATCCACCAGCACACGCGCGCCATCGTCGGCGTGCGCAGGCTCATAGATGCGCTTGACGCGAATGTCGGCCGGCATCAGTACGGCGTGCATTTCGGGCCGTAGGAGCGCCTTTGCTGCAGCGCGACCCCATACCGGTCATTCATGCCTGCGCCGGCGTCTGCCCCAGCAGCGCGGCCATGTCCTCGGCAAAGGCCACGTAGCGGTCGTGGTCCTGCCCCAGCTCGATTTCCGCCTGTTCGAAGCGCGCGTTCAGCGCGTCCAGCTCCGCCGGGGTGAACAGGCGCTCGGCCATCGGAAACACCATCTGGTCTTCCTTCCAGATGTGGTTCGGGTACAGCTGCTGGAGCGCGGCGATGGCCCCGTGCAGCGCGGCCGGGGCGTCGTTGTCGCCACGCTCCAGGGCGTCGATGGCCGCCGCCAGGGCGCCGACCCGCTCGCGTCCGAGCACGTGTTCGCGCCGCAGCGCCTCCAGCGGGCAGCCGCCGTGCGGCACGCCCTTGTCCTCCATGGCCGGGAACAGGATGGCCTCTTCCTTGGCGTGGTGGCACTGGTCGGCGAACTCGCGCATGAAGGCGACGATGGTTCGCAGGCGTGCAGGGTCCGGCCGGTTGCCTGCGGCCAGTTCCTGATCGATGGCGCTCAGGCCGTGCACCACCTGCAGGATGTGGTGATGCTCGTGCGTGAGCTGCTGGATGGGGTTGTCATGGGGCATGGTGGATTCCTCCTCCGGATGGGGCAGGGTCAGCCGCCGGCAGCGCTCCAGATCCTCTCAGGTCTCCAGCGCCGCCGCCGGGCCGAAGAACTCCCAGTGCATCTGCGCCGGCGGTACGCCAAGCTCGCCCAGGGCCCGCTTCACGGCCGC
The DNA here is from genome assembly GCF_004684205.1 of Candidatus Macondimonas diazotrophica. Taxonomy (NCBI): domain Bacteria; kingdom Pseudomonadati; phylum Pseudomonadota; class Gammaproteobacteria; order Chromatiales; family Ectothiorhodospiraceae; genus Candidatus Macondimonas; species Candidatus Macondimonas diazotrophica. The sequence goes on along the minus strand of NZ_SRIO01000011.1, from coordinate 44,849 downwards.
CATGAACGGTGGCGGGCCGATGAAGTACGCGTCCATGTCGCGCGCCTGCGGCAGCCAGCGCGCCAACAGGTCGGTGCACGCGCGGCCGTGGGCGTCCACCGGTAGGGTGCCGGCTTGTTCGTGACAGTAGAAGCGTCGTGCCTGCGGGCTGCGTGCGACCAGGTCGTCCACCCAGTCCCGAAACGCATGCACCGCCGCATTGCGCGCGAAATGCACGAAGGTGACCGGCCGGCGCTGCTCATGCGCCGCGTGCAGCATGGGCAGCGTGGGGGTGATGCCGACACCGCCGCTGATCAGCGCCAGCGGCCGTTCGCCGGGCGCGAGCACGAATTCGCCGGCCGGCGGGAACAGGTCGATCGCGGCCCCGATGCCGAGCGCGTCGTGCAGGTGGTTCGACACCACGCCGCCGGGTTCGCGCTTGACGCTGATGCGGTAGGTGCTGCCGTTCGGCGGGGCTGAGAGCGAGTAGTTGCGCCGCACTTCCTGGCCGTCGACGGTGAGCCGGATGCCGATGTACTGGCCGGGCTTAAATGGCATCACGGCGCCGCCGTCGGCCGGCCTGAGGTAGAGGGAGGTGATCTCGACGCTCTCCGGCACCTTGCGCACCACCTCGAACCGCCGCGCGCCGCGCCAGCCGCCGGGGGTCGCCGCGGCGGCGGCGTACACATCTTCCTCGGCGCCGATCAGCAGATCCGCCAGTTGCTGATAGGCCGCCGCCCAGGCCTCGATGACGGCATCGGTCGCGATGTCCGGTCCCAGCACCTCGCGGATGGCGCGCAGCAGGCAGCTGCCGACGATGGGGTACTGCTCCGGCAGCACCTGCAGCGACACGTGCTTTTGCACGATCTGCCCGACCAGCGGGCCGAGCGTGTCCAGCCGGTCGATGTGCCGGGCGTACTGCAGGATGCCGTTGGCCAGCGCCCGTGGCTGCGCGCCGCTGGCCTGGTGCGCCTGGTTGAACAGCGGGCGGACCTCCGGATACTCGGCGAGCATGATTCCGTAGAAGTGGCGCGTCAGCGCCTCGCCGCCGGTTTCGAGCAGCGGGACGGTGGCCTTGACGATGTCGCGGTGTTGAGCCGAAAGCATGGAATCATCCTCCTGGTTGCCGGTGACGGCGCGCCATGCGCGCCTGTGCTCCAGGAGACAGATTTCGTGCCATGAGAGAAGCTGCTGATATGATTGAGATCAATGCTTCATCAGGTCACAATGACAACGACTGACCATTGTTAATATGACATTACTGAATGTGAAAATGACTCCGCCCACATTCTTTTCCACCTACGTCGGACTGGTCGGGAACCTGCCCCGGGAGCTTACCCCCCAGGAACGCTATCGGGCCTTCCTCGATGGGCTGCGGAGCGTGTTTCCATGTGATGCCGCAGCCCTGTTGCGTCTGGAAGGTGACAGCCTCGTACCACTGGCCGTTACCGGGCTCAGCCACGACACACTGGGCCGACGTTTCCGACTGGTCGACCATCCACGGTTGTTGACGATGGTGAACCGACGCGGCCCAACCCGACTCCCGAGCGACTGCGGCCTTCCTGATCCGTACGACGGCTTGATCGAGGGACTGACCGGCCAACTCGAAATCCACGACTGCATGGGGTGTCCGCTGTACGTCGAGGACCATTTCTGGGGACTGCTTACCCTGGACGCTTTGCAGCCGGAGGCCTTCGAGGCCTGCGACCCAGTCGTGCTGCAGGCATTCGCCACGCTGGCCACCGCAACCGTGATCGCCGTCGAACGTCTCGAACGTCTCGCCCGGCGTGCCGAACAGGATCAGCAGGTGGCTCGCTTGCTGTTCGAGGCTCGAGGTCCGAACGGTGGTCGGACGCTCACCGGGCACAGCGGGGCGATGCGCCGTTTGGAAAAGGAGATCGAGGCCGTTGCCCATACCGATCTCACTGTCTTGATCACCGGCGAGACCGGAACGGGCAAGGAGTTGGTGGCGCAGGCCGTTCATGCCCGCTCACGCCGAGCGGGCCGGCCGTTGATCACCCTGAACTGCGCGGCGCTTCCGGAACATCTGGTCGAAAGCGAGCTGTTCGGTCACGTGCGCGGCGCGTTTACCGGTGCAGTTGGGGAGCGGCGCGGTCGCTTTGAACTCGCTGACGGTGGCACCCTCCTGCTGGACGAGATTGGCGAACTGCCGCTTCCCATTCAAGCAAAACTGCTGCGCGTCCTTCAGAGTGGGCAGATCGAGCGATTGGGTTCGGATCGGGAGCATCGTGTTGATGTCCGGGTGCTGGCGGCCACCAATCGCGATCTTGCTGCGGAGGTGCGCGCCGGACGTTTCCGGGCCGACCTCTATCACCGTCTGAGCGTCTATCCACTGCACGTACCGCCGCTGCGCGAGCGCGGACACGATGTGTTGCTGCTGGCCGGTGGCTTTCTGGAGGAAAACCGGGCTCGCCTGGGTTTGCGTGGTTTGCGGCTGGCTTCCGACGCACAGGCCGCATTGCAACGTCAGTCCTGGCCCGGGAACGTGCGGGAACTCGAACACCTCATCAGCCGGGCGGCAGTCCGGGCGGTCGCACAAGAGCAGCCCAACTCGATCCGCATCGTGACGCTGCATGCCGCGCATCTGGATCTGGCACCGAGCATCGCCCCGTTCGTACCCGCGCCGCCGACCGACTCCAAAACCCCCACGCTCACCTTGCGCGAAGCGGTGGACACGTTCAAACAGACGATGGTGGCGGACACGCTGGCACGCCATGGCGGCAACCGCGCGGCTGCCGCGCGCGAACTCGGCCTCGATCCAGCCAATCTGCATCGCCTGCTCAAACGTCTCGATGGTGGAGGTTCCTGATCGTCCAGCGGCCGGTGGCAATTCAACGCAGCCGCAGCCTTCCTCGACGGATCGCCCGCGCGACGACCATCCCGTGACCGATTGGTATTGCCGGCGCTGGCGTACGCTCACTCAGCGCGTGCAACGCACGAACCCTACGCACCCGAAAACAGCCTGAATCAGGGCGTTGCCCAGCACGGTTTGCGGCGTCGACGCGCAACACGCGGCGCGGCCATGCGCGGTCAAGCCGATGTCGACAGCAGCAACCTGCGCAACCAATCGGCTTGCAGATGCGCCTCCACGGTCTCGGCCAGCCGGTCGAAGGCCTGCTCGCGCAGCGCCGGATAGTCGAACGGCGCACTGCTTTCCACGCCAGCCCAATCGAGCAGCGTCTGGCAGGCTGACGGGGCATCGAACAGGCCGTGGACATAGGTCCCGAAGATCTGATCGTCCGCGCTTCGGGCGCCATCCGGGCCATGCCCGAGCTGCATCGCGGGATGGCGCAGGGCGGGGCCGGTACTGATGCCGGCATGGATTTCGTAGCCACTCACCGCAGCGCCATCCCAGGCCAGCTCGCCGGTGACATTGCGCAGCTGCTTGTGCGGCGCCAGAGTGGTCTCCATGTCCAATAGCCCAAGGCCGGGGCTGCTGCCCGGTGCGCTTTCCAGGCCATGCGGGTCGTGGATGGCGCGTCCCAGCATCTGAAACCCCCCGCAGATGCCGATCAGCTTGCCGCCGTAACGCAGATGCCGCGCGATGGCCGCATCCCAGCCCTGCGCGCGTAGCCAGTCCAGATCAGTGCGCACACTCTTGGAACCGGGCAGGACGATAAGGTCGCAGGGTTCGATGCGCGCGCCGGGGCCGACGTAGTGCAGGACAACCGACGGATGCAGCCGCAGCGGATCGAAATCGGTGTGGTTGCTGATGCGCGGCAGGGCAGGAACCAGCACCCGTAACCGGTCGTCCACCGTGCCGGCGCGCAAGGCCGACGGCGGCGGCAGCGCATCCTCGGCCTCCAGATGCAGACCCTGCAGGTAGGGCAGCACCCCCAGCACGGGCTTGCCGGTATGGCGTTCTAGCCATTCCAGGCCCGAATCGAGCAGCGCCGGATCACCGCGGAAACGGTTGATCACCAGCCCCGTCACACGCGCGCGCTCCGTCTCGCTGAGCAAGGCCAGCGTACCGACCAGATGAGCAAAGACACCGCCCCGATCGATGTCCGCGATCAGGATCACCGGGCAATCCACGGCTTCGGCGAAACCCATGTTGGCGATATCGCCGGCGCGCAGATTGATCTCGGCGGGTGAACCCGCCCCTTCGACCAACACGAATTCGTGACGCGCCGCGAGGCGGTGATAGGCGTCGAGAACGGCCGCGCGCGCGACGGGTTTGTAATCGTGATATCCGCGCGCATCCATGGTGCCGATCGCCTGACCATGGATGATGACCTGCGCGCCGATATCGGTATTGGGCTTGAGCAGCACCGGATTCATGTCGGTGTGTGGCACCACGCCGCAGGCTTGGGCCTGGACCGCCTGCGCACGGCCGATCTCGCCGCCCTCGACCGTGACCGCGCTGTTGAGCGCCATGTTCTGCGGCTTGAACGGGGCGACACGCACGCCCTGGCGATGCAGCCAGCGACCCAGCGCCGTCACCAGCAGACTCTTGCCGGCATCGGAGGTCGTCCCCTGAATCATCAGCGTGCGTATCGTCATGGCGATCCCGTACCGGTAGGTGTCCCGTGGACGGCGAGGAGCGCCGTCTCGAGCCGCGCCCAGTCGGGTTCGGATCCCGGTAGTCCGAAGCGCAGGCTGGGCGGCTGATCGAAGTAGCGCGTGAGGATCCCCTGGCGCGCCAACGCCGTATGCCGATCGGCCGCCAGTGGGGTGGCCACCCACTGGAACAGATCGCAGCCGCCGGTGGGTGCCAGGCCGTGGCGCACGAGCAGATCGTGCAGCCGGCCCCCATCCGCGGCCAGGCGTTTGCGCATGTCCGCCTGCCAGACCCGATCGGCCAGGGCGGTGCAGGCGACGTGCCGTGCCGGCGTGCTCACGGCCCACGGACCGAGCGCGGCGCTCAACCGGTCCAGCAGGGCCGGCACTGCGCAGACGAAACCCATGCGCAGACCGGCCAGGCCGAAGAACTTGCCCAGCGAGCGCAGCACGATCAGTCCGGTCCGCGCATCCGCGGCGCACAGACTCGTCTCGGGCGTCATGTCCATGAAGGCCTCGTCGACCACCAGCCAGCCGCCGCGCGCGGCAAGCGCGCCATGCCAGTCGAGCAATCGCTCGGGATTGAAGCGCTCGCCGGTCGGGTTGTTCGGTGAAATCAGGACCATGACGTCGCACTGCGCCACCGCGTCCGGCAGCTCGGGAACCGATACCGGTTGCACCCGATGCCCAGCGCGTCGCCAGGCCAGCGCGTGCTCGGCGTAACCGGGAGTCAGCACACCGACCCGGCAGGCCGGACGCAAGCGCGGCAGCATCTGGAGCGCGGCTTGCGACCCCGCCACCGGCAGGATGTGCGCGGCGCCGTAATAGGTACGTGCAGCCGCCACCAGACCATCATCGTCTTCGGGTAGCCGTTGCCAGCATGTGGACGGCAGGGCGGGTACCGGCCAGCCGTGCGGATTGATGCCGGTCGACAGATCGAGCCATCCATCGGGCGCGATGCCGTAGTGCCGGGCCGCGGCAAGAATGCGGCCCCCATGCGCGAGGGCGGCAGTGGATTCAGACCAGCCCGGATTCATGGATCCACGCTACCCCGAACAAGGCCACCAGCCACAGGATGAGCGCCCGGCGCACGAGCTCCTGGGCGCGGCGGATGTCCTGTGGCTGTGCGGCGCGGCCACGGCCCAGCACGCCGCGCTGCTGCAGGCGGCCGTCGTACCATGCCGGTCCCCCGAGGCGAATGCCCAGGCTGCCGGCACCCGCCGCCATCACCGGTCCGGCGTTGGGACTCTTCCAGTGCCGGCCCTGTCGGTGCGCGCAGCGCAGCCCGCTGCAAAAATCGCCCGCGGCGGCGTAGCTGAGCGCGGTCAGACGGGCGGGAAGGTAGTTGAGTCCATCGTCCAGCCGCGCCGCGGCCCAGCCGAAGCGTCCGTAGCGGGCATTGCGATAGCCCCACATGGCATCCAGCGTATTGGCCAGGCGATGCAGCACGACACCGGGTATGCCTGCCAAGGCATACCAGAATATCGATGCGAACAGTGCATCGTTGCCATTTTCGAGCACCGATTCCGCCGTTGCGCCTGCAACCCCCGAGGCGTCGAGTGCGGCGCTGTCGCGGCTGACCAGACGCGCCACGGCCTGCCGGGCGCTGGGCAGATCGCCCGCCCCCAGGGCCGCGTACACAGCCTCGGCATGCGCGCGCAGGCTCTGCGCCCCGATGGCGAGATAGAGCACCAGCACTTCGGCGATCGCCGGGCTGGGCAGGGTGGCGATCGCCGTGGCGAGGAGCAGTCCGGGCAGGAGCAGCAGCGCCACCGCCACGGTTCCTGCCCGCCGCGAATCGGCGTACAGGCGCTGTTCCAGCCACTGCGCCAGATTGCCGAAGCCGACCAGGGGGTGCCACCGGCGCGGTTCGCCCAGTGCGGCATCGAGCAGGAGCGCGGCGAGCACAACCCAGCCGATCACGCGGCAGCCTCGGCCCAGCGCCGGATCAGGGTGTGCAACTGGCGCACGCCATCGGTAAGCGCGGCCGGGCCCGGCTGCAGGATGTCGCAGGACTTGATCTCATGAAGGCGCGCTGCCTGCACCGCCGGGAGGGCGGCCCAACCCGGCCGTGCCGCCACCTGTTCGGGCGCGAAGCGCTTGCCGCACCAGGAACCGATGATCAGATCCGGGGCACGGCGGACCACCTCGCCGGGATCGGCGATGATGCGGCCACGGGCGTCGGGCGATGCGGCGAGCTCCTCGAAGCAGTCGTCACCGCCGGCAAGGCCGATCAGTTCGGAGACCCAGCCAATGCCCGAGATGAGTGGGTCGTTCCATTCTTCGAAATACACCCGCGGCCGACGCGGCAGGGTGGCGGCCGATGTGGCGATCTCGGCCAGCCCGCCGCGCAGCGTCTCGTCGAGACGGGCAGCCTTGTCCGCCGCATCGACCATGGCGCCGACCAGACGGATCATTTCGAGGATGCCGGCGACGGATCGCTGGTTGAAGACATGCACCGCGACCCCGGCGCGGATCAGTTGCGCCGCGATGTCGGCCTGAAGGTCGGAAAAGCCCAACACCAGATCGGGTTCGAGGGCGAGAATCCGATCGATCCGGGCGCTGGTAAAGGCCGAGACTTTCGGCTTCTCGCGGCGTGCCTGTGGCGGGCGCACAGTGAAGCCCGAGATGCCGACGATGCGTGCCTGCGCCCCGAGCAGGTAGAGCGTTTCGGTGGTCTCTTCGGTCAGGCAGACGATGCGCCGGGCACCGCGCGGGCTGCTCACGACGTGCCCGCCATGCCGGCCTGTGCATCGACATTTCCGGAGATCGCCGGGTCGGGCTGGGCCCAGCGATCGGCGAACACCATCGCGGACAGCGGTTGCGCCGGCCGCCAGTTTTCCTGCACCAGCATGGGCTCGGGATAGAAGGATGCCACTGGCCCCAGGCACAGGATCGCCATCGGACGGGCCGCTTCGGGGAGTTCCAGCAACGCCGACAACGCGGCTGGATCGAACATCGAGACCCAGCCCATGCCCAGATTTTCGGCGCGCGCGGCCAGCCATAGATTCTGGATGGCGCAGGCGGCCGAGGCCAGATCCATTTCCGGCAAGGTACGTCGACCGAAAACCGTGCCGTCGTCGGGCGCCAGGGCGACCACCAGCAGTTCCGCGCACTCGCGCACGCCGTCCACCTTCAGCCGCAGAAATTCGGCGGCGCGGGATCCCAAGATATGCGACGTCGCGGTGCGCTCGGCCTCGACCAGGGTCGCGATGCGTCCGCGCAGGCCGGCATCGGTGATGCGGATGAAGCGCCACGGCTGCATGAGTCCAACCGATGGCGCCTGATGAGCAGCCGAGAGCAGGCGCGCAAGCGTCGCTTCGCTCACGCGGCTGCCCGCCACGAAATGGCGCATGTCGCGGCGCTCGGCGATGACGCGGTAGACCGCATCCCGATCGGCGGCCGAGAAATCCGCCACGCGCGCGTGGCCATCCGGACCGCGGTGGTAGATCAGATCCGCCACCGGCACGCCACCGACGAGGTGCTCGGCGATGATGCGGTCAAGATTGGCCTCGGTGACATCGCAATACCAGATGCCGTCCGGCTGGACACAGACGATGGGGCCCGATTTGCAGGTGGCGAAGCAATGCGTGCGGGTCCGCTTGACGCGCAACGCACCCTTGTCGAGGCCAGCGGCCTTGAATTTCTCGCCCAGCTGGTCAAACAGGCGTTGCGATTGCCCATCCTGGGTGCAGCGCGGTCCGACGCAGACCAGCAGATGGCGGGCGTAGGGGCCCATGCGAGGTTTGTCGATCGGGGTCTGTTCCGGTTCAGCCATGCGCCAGCAACTCCATTTCGGTGGGGTGGGTGAGGGTGCGCCAGTCCTGATCGAAGCGCTGCGCCGCCTGCGGATCGATGTCCTGGTCATCCGCGTCCAGAGACAGCGTGAACACGCCCGCCCCCGCGGCATCGACGCCGTACACGCTGCGCCGCTGTTCACCGCAGCGGGCAAACCAGATCCGGTGGATGCGGGTCAGGTCGATGTGCATGCGCAACTGCGCGGTGACGAGTTCCATCTGTTCTCCGGAGGTGTACAGGTCATCCCCCGCGCACTGCAGCTCGCCCGCGATGCCCGATTCGTGGTGCATGGCGAGGCGCAGGCGGCCCCAGCGGCGCGCCGCCTCCAGCACGGCGATTTCGGTCCCGGGACGCGCGCCGGCAGCCACGTAGCCGCCGGCCGGATCGGTCGCCGAGGCACCGCCGATGGCCGAGAGGACCTCTCCTATGGACACATCGAACGCCTGCGCCGTCGCCGACAGCGAGGACGATGGCATCGCGCTCAGATAGGCCCGGACGCACGCCGGCCATCCGTCGAGCCCCATGCTCAGCGAACGCCCGGCCCGTTCGCCGGATTTCAGCGCGCCGGTGATCCCGTCGTACTTGTTGGCATAGCCGCGCGGTGTGATCATCAGCCCCGCCTGGCGGTAGGTGCTGCGATTGCCGATCAGCACCGTGGACAGCATGCCGATCTCGCAGTCGGCCATGTCCGCCAGACGCGTGGCCTGGATCGACTGTTTCGGGCGGTAGGCTGACTTGACCACGGCGACCGGGGTATCCGGCGCGCGATGGCGGAGCAGGATACGCTGTGCCTCGACGATTTGTCCCGTGCGTCGGCCACTCTTGGGGTTGTAGAGCGCCACGACAAAATCGGCGCGCGCGGCCGCCTCGAGCCGCCGCGCGATGACCGGCCAGGGCGTGAGCAGGTCGGAGAGCGAGATGGCGCAGAAATCATGGGTCAGGGGAGCGCCCACCAGCGCGGCGCAGGCCGACAGGGCGGTTGCCCCCGGAACGACCTCGACCTCGATGTCGCTGTCCGGATGCCACCCGGCCTGCAGCAGGACTTCGTAGGTGGGACCGGCCATGCCGTAGATGCCGATGTCGCCGGAGGAGATCAGCGCGACGGTACGGCCCTCCCGCGCGTGGGCATGAGCCTCGACACAACGATCGATTTCTTCGGTCATGCCCTTGCGGATCACCCGCTTGCCGGACAGCAGGGGTGTGACCAACTTGATGTAGGTGGCGTAGCCGATCACCACATCGGAAGCGGCGATGGCCTCGCGCGCCCGCTGGGTCATGTGCGCTTCGGCGCCCGGGCCGAAACCGACCAGAAAAATCCTGCCCTTGCTCATGCCGATGTCCTCCTGGCAATGGAAACCGTGGCGTGCTTGCCATCGGTGCCCCGGTGTTTGTGCTTTTCGAGAACGAGCGCCTCGATGCCAGCGCCTGCCGCGAGCAAGGCAGCCGCTTCCGCCACTGATGGCGTGCCCATGTGGCGCCGCACTGTTTCCGAAGGACTGGGTACGGCCACGACCGCCAGCGCCGCGGCGCTAAAGAAATGCAGCGTCCAGCCGCGCTCGGCGGCCAGTGCGAGAATCGCGCCCTCATCGCGTTTCCGGTCGATGGTGGCGACCGCATCGACCGCGGTGGATTCGAGGCCGGCCAACGCCAGCGCCTGATCCACCGCCGCGCGCACGGTGCCGATCGCAGCGTCCCGGTCGCAGCCCAACCCGACGATCACCTGGCGCACGCCGGCTCCTGCGGTGGCCGGTAGACCACCAGCCGCTCCGCCAGCTGCTGCCAGAGCGTCGGATCAATGTTGCGGTGCGTCACCCACAGCACGGCGCGAAAGCGCTCCAGCACCACCGCCTCGAACCGGTCGAAACACACGATGTTGGCGGGCAACGGCGTCTGGCGCGTCCACCAGTTGCGCGCGCCGGCCTCCTGGACGAAGGCGATCGGCTCCCCATTGACGACATGGGCGGAAACCCGGGTCACATTGATTTTGGGCGCCTCCAGCCGCCAGCCGAGCTCGCGCCCGAGAATATCGACCGGAATGGTGGCCCCCACATCTGATGCCGTGGTCAGGACCACCGTGGCGCCCAGCCGGTCGGCGAGCTGCTCGGCATAGGCATTGGCGCCGCCGACGTGGCCGGACAAGACGGGAATGACGAATTGCGCGGCATCGTCCACCACCAGCACGCCCGGATCCTCGTCTTTGGACTTGAGATGCGGCGCGATCAGGCGCACCACCGCGCCCAGGGAAATGAAGAACACGATCTGGTCATAGCGCGTGAACAGGCCGCCGATCTGTGCACTCAGGGCACCGGCGTAGACCTGCACGCAATGGGGCAGGTCGGCCATGGTGGCCGCGAACTTTTCCGGGACCACGACTTCCGCCTGGGGCAGAGCGGGCGCGAGCCGGACGAGCTGGGCTGCGCCGTGGCGGGTGATGGCGACGAGAGCGACGCGGGGTGGATCGACATTCATGGGGGAGGCTCCGGGGTGGAGGATTTCCGGCGGCAGCCCCGCACCATGGGACCGCGCGCCCGGTACGGATTGCGCACCAGCAGCAATGACAGATAGTTCACCTCGGTATTGCACAGCCGCGTCACGTCGCAGACCGTACGTTCCTCGGGCGTGCCGATCTTTTCGATGAACCGGGTGTGCGCCAACAGCCCGCGCCGCGACAGCAGTGCGATGAGCGGATCGAGCAGCGGCTTGACCTTGAGCAGTACGAGGGTGTCGAACCCATCGAGTAGTGCTTCGACGGTGTCGATGCCGTAGGCCGCCGGAACGATGGCAATGGCCTCGTCGGTATCGGCCAGCGGCATGCCCAGCCGGGCCGCGGCGGCGTGATAGGCGCTCACTCCCGGAACCGTCACGATGCGTGCTGCCGGCTCGAGCGCGGCCAGCGTGCGGGCCAGATGGCCGAAGGTGGAATAGGTCGAGGCGTCGCCTTCCACCAGAAAACAGACATCCCGTCCGACGGCCAGATGCGCCTGCACCGTGTAAGCCGCGGCAAGCCAATAGCGGGTCAGACGTGTGGCATCGTGGGTCATGGGAAACTGCAGCGCGGTGGCGTCCGGCGGTACCGCGAGTCCGGCGCGCCGGACGATGTCCAGCGCATAGCTGGCGCCGCCTTTGCGGCGCACCGGGTAGGCCCACAGGGCTTCGCCGTGCAGCAGTGTCCAGGCGCGGCGGGTGATGAGTGCCGGATCGCCGGGACCGAGGGACAGACCATAGAGCGTGCCCGGTTCAGTCATCGGTCGCTCCGGGTGTGGCGCACACGACCCATACCGGGTTCTCGGCGGCGAGGCGGTGCATGTCGAGCAAAGGGCGGCTGCGTGCGGCCTGCAGTTGCGTGATGTCCCACACTGCGCCCAATGCCTTCAGCGTGGCCAGTGCGGCGCCGAGGTTTTCGAAGGTGACGAAGCTCATCACCAGAACACCATCCGGCTTCAGACGCATCAGCGCGATGCGGATGAGCGTGTCCAGTTCGCCGCCCGAGCCGCCGATGAAGACAGCGTCGGGCGCAGGCCAGTGCGCCATGCCTTGCGGCGCCTTGGCGTGAGCCAGGGCGTAGTTGTGCACACCCAGCCGCGCGCCGTTGCGGGCGGCGATAACGGCATCCTCGGCGTTCTTCTCGATGGCATAGACATAGCCGTCCGGGCAGAGCTGCGCCGCCTCCAGACCCACACTCCCGGAGCCCGCACCGATGTCCCAGACGATGCTGTCGGTGCGCAGCTGCAAGCGCGCGAGCACCAGCGCGCGCACTTCACGTTTGGTGATCAGCCCCTTGTCCGGCTGGCGCGGCTGATAGGACTCATCGGGCAGACCAAACCGTACCGGTCGCGGCCGTGGCGTGGCGCGCCAGAGCAGCACGACGTTCGGGTCTGCGAAGCGCATCTGCGCCGCCTCGGCAATGGTGCAGTCGGCGCGCACGCGCTCTCCGGCCTGCAGCAGCCGCTCGGCGACCGCCATGTGCCAGTCCGCGTCGACCCCCGCGGCCACCAGCATGCGGGCAATCCGGTCCGGGCCGTTGTCGGGGCTGGTGAAAATGGCCAGCCTTTCGGCCTGTTCCAGGGCATGCCGTAGCGGGTAGAGGCCGTGGTCCGGATCGGCATCGGGCAACCATTCCCCGCAATCGCGGCCGTGCACCGAGACGATCTTCAGGTCGTGCCACGGCAGCCCCAACCGCGCGCAGGCCAGTTGCACCGTGGACACATTCGGTAGCACCTCGCACGCATCGATGCACAGATGCGCCTGCAGGTACGCGGCGATGCCATGGCACAGTGGATCGCCCGTCGCCAGCACGACGACGCGCCGTCCTTCGCCCAGCGCCGAGCGAATCCACATCGGCACCGCGCGCAGCCGGCCGGTCAGGTCGCGCCGCTCGGCCTGTGCGGGCAGGTGCCCGGCGAACAGCGCCAGCGTGCGCGCCGCGCCGATCACCAGATCCGCATGCGCCAGATGATCCAGTGCCCGCGCGCCCAGGCTGGCAGGGCCGTCGTCCAGCACGCCGATGATGCGGCAACGGGGGTGCGGTTCGGGGCCGGGCGGGCAAGCCCGATGTTCAGCAGCGTCCATCATGGTATTCCTCGGCCATCTTGTGGCCGTCGAAGTCACAGACCAGAACCCGCAGGGTGAATCGCCTGGGGTAGCGCCCGACGAGCGTGTCGATCACGGCGCAGGCCAAAGCGTGGTGAAAGGCTGCCGCCAGGCCCAGTTCAGCCATGCGCTCGGCGGCATAACGCGCCGTTTCCGCCGCCCGGATGTCTGCGCAGACGGCTGCCGGCGCGCCGCAGCCTGCGGCGAGTCCGGCCAGTAGATTCATGTCCACCTCGGCGCGTCCGGCGTGAGTGATGGTTTCGCCCTGGGCCATCTTGGTGAGCTTGCCGACCATGCCGCCGATCACCACGTGCCGGATGCCGGTGCGGACCGCCGTGTCGAGGGCATAGCGCAGAAAGTCCCCCATCTGGACAAAACAGGCTGGTGCCAAATCAGGCAGTTCCTGAATGACGAACTTCTCCGTGCGGCCACCCGTGGTCAGCACCACGGTATCCTGTCCCTGCGCCACCGCCACCTCGACGCCCTGGATCACGCTGGCGCGAAACGCGGCCGTGGAGTAGGGGCGTACGATGCCGGTGGTGCCGAGGATGGAGATACCCCCGACGATGCCGAGACGGGCGTTCAGGGTCTTGCGCGCCATGGCCTCACCTTCGGGAACCGAGAGCGTCACCTCCAGGCCGAGGATGCGCAGCAGATCGCCGGCCGCGATGCGAACGTTGGATTCGATGTTGCGGCGCGGCACGGGATTGATCGCCGCCTCACCGACCGGCAGGCCCAGCCCAGGCAGTGTGACGACGCCGATGCCAGGGCCGCCCTTGAGCCATACCTCGCCCGGCGCTGCGGGGAGGGGACCCACCGCAGCGGTGAGGTGGGCGCCGTGGGTACAGTCCGGATCATCACCGGCATCCTTGACGACCACGGCCCGGGCGATGCCGCCTTCGAAGCCGCCCTCGCAGACGGGAAAGCGCACCTCCTCGCCATTGGGCAGCAGACACTCCACCGTCTCGGGCACGACCCCGCGCATCAGCCCCAGGGTCGCCGCCCTTGCCGCAGCGGCGCTGCACGCGCCAGTGGTGAAACCGGTGCGCGTCCCTCGGGTTCGGGTCTTGGACATCATGCCGCGCCGCCTCGCCGTCTCACGCCGACTGCTGCGACTCGGCCAGCGCCAGCAGCGCATGGATGGCCGCAACCACCAGCGTCGAGCCGCCCTTGCGGCCGTCGATGACAATCCAGGGCACTCGCTCGAGCTGGGCAAGCGTGGCCTTGGACTCCGCTGCCGATACGAAACCCACCGGCATGCCGATGACCAGCGCGGGGCGCAGCGCATGCACCTCGATCAGACGCACCACCTCGAGCAGGGCGGTGGGCGCATTGCCAACCGCGATGATGCCGTCCTCGAGCAGCCCTCGCCGATGGGCGCAGCGCATGGCCTGCACTGCGCGGGTGGTGTTTGCGCTGCGCGCCTGGTCGATGACTTCCGGCGCCGCGATGAACTGGTGCAGAGCCACGCCGAAATGGGCCAGACGCGGCGCCGACAGTCCGGCGAGGATCATCTCGACATCGGCCACCAGGGGCCGGCCGGCGAGAATGGCCGCAACGCCTGCGGCGACCGCCTGAGGATGAAAGCGCGTCAGGCCGTTGAATTCGAAATCGGCGGTGGCGTGAATCATGCGCCGCACGATCGGCCACTCGGCGGCGCTGTAGGTGTGCGCACCGGCTTCGCGATCGACGATGGCGAAGGAATCGTGCTCGATCTGCCGGCCGGCCGGGGTCAGCTGCTCGGTGATGGTATTGGTCACGGCATCGCCACCGCATGCGAATGATGACCGTGGCCGTGCGTGTGGGCGAATTCACGGTACTTGCAGCCGTCGCAGGGCATGCGCGTGGTCTCGCAGCCCGCCTCGGCGACGCGCAGGGTGAGCAGGTCGAAGATTTCCGCCTCGAAACCGAAATGCACGCCACAGGCAATGCGCAGGTGCGGGTACTGCCGTTGCAGATGGGCCACCTGCCGCTCGATGCGCTGCATCAGCGTTCCGGTAAAGAGGTAGTAGGGCAGGACGATGAGCTGCATCATGCCCAGCTGCGCGTGACGCTGGACGACCCGCTCCAGGCGTGGATGGGTGATGCCGGTAAAGGCGGTGTCGACCAGTTCATGGTCGCTGGACTCCTGCAGCCAGCGCGCCATCTTGGCGACCTCGCCGTTGGCCATGCGGTCCGAAGCCCCCCGGCCGAGCAGGATCACGCCGGTGGTGCGGGGGTCGGGCATGTCCAGCTCGTGCATGGCGGTGCGCAGCTGTCGCTTCAGGATCGCCAGGATGGGATCGCAGGCATCCAGATGCGGCGCGTAGACGAACTCGGTTTCGGGATGGTTGCGGCGCGCCGCCTCGATGTGTTCCGGGATCTCCATCTTCACGTGGCCAGCGGCATTGAGGATGAGCGGGACGACCACCACCCGTCGGGCCCGCCGTGCTGCCCGCGCCAGGCCCTCGGCGATGAGCACCTCGGCAAATTCGATGAAGCACACCTCGATCGTCCAGTCGGGCTGCTGCTGTCGCCAGATCTGGGCAAACATCTCGATCTCGTGGTTGCCCGCCGGCTCGCGCGAGCCGTGACCAATGAGCAGGATGACGTCATTCATGGCTTGTCCTCGACCGGTGGTGTTGCGCCGCGGCGGAAGCGATGGGTGAAGGTGGGGTCGTAAAGCCGGGATTTGGCGACCACCGGCCAGTGGCGCGCGCCCAGTGCCGGACTGGCGATGATCATGGCCTGACTGTTGATTCGGGCGGTGCGACAGCGCTCGCGGATATCGGCGAGTGTGCCCCGGATGATCCGTTCCTCCCCGGGCCAGCTCGCCTTGTGCACCACCAGCACCGGCGCATCGTCCGGCCAACCGGCATCGCGCAATTCATCCTGCACCGTCTTGAGCAGGGTGATGGACAGAAACAGGCACAGCGTGCAGCGATGGCGCGCCAGCTCGGCGAGCGACTCGCCGGCGGGCATGGGGGTGCGTCCGGCGACACGGGTCAGGATCACCGTCTGAGTGATCTCCGGCAGTGTCAGGCTTTCCACCGCGCTGGCCGCCGCCGCCATCGCCGAGGAAATGCCCGGAACGACGGCAATATCGATGCCCGCCGCATCCAGCGGTTGCGCCAGCTCGATCAGGGTGCCGTAAAGACTCGGATCGCCGGTCTGCAGACGCACCACAACTGCGTGGCGCTGCGCTTGTCCGATCAGCCAGGCGCTGATTTCTTCCAGCGTCATGGTCTTCGAATCGGCCACCGCGCAACCGGGCGGCGCCCAACGCAAGGCCGCCTCGGACACCAGCGAGCCGGCATAGAGAATCGCGCCGGCGGAGGCAATCAGATCCCGCCCCTTGACCGTGATCAGGTCGGGATCACCCGGTCCGGCGCCGACGAACCACACCGTACCCATGCTCAAGGGCTCCAGCGCTGGTCGAGCAGGCCGAACGTGCCGCCCAACACGAGCCAGAACAGGGCATTGGTCACGGCTGTGGCGACGATGAAGGCGTGCGTCAGATTGGGCGGCACGGTACCGAGGGCGCGCGCCGCCTCGGGTGCGCCCATCAGGTGAGGCGCGAGGATCAGCACCAGGCCGAAGCCCCGGATCAACGGGCTCGCGGCGAACCCGATCATCGCAAGACCCGAGGCGGCCCCGCCCACGGCCAGCAGCCATCCTTGCTGGCGTGCCGCCAATTCGGCGGTTTGCGCGCCGGGCAGCTCGGGCGGCAGGCCGATGGCCGGCGCCACGAAGAACACGGCATAGCCCAGAATCCCCCAGAACAGGCCTGAGCGCCCGTCAAGCCGGACGCCGCGCAGCGTCGTTGCGGCCGCCAGCAGCATGGCAAAACCGCAGGCCATCACCAGGTTGGCCATGGCGGTCTGCACGGCGCGCAGAGCGCTGCCGGCGCGAGAATCATGCCCCCCCGCAGGGCCGTCCATCCCCTGCGGATGGGCGCCGTGCTCATAGCGCTCGGCTTCGAGAATCAGCGGCACGACCCGGACCTGCTGCACGGCCGTGAGCAGCGTTCCGGCTATGATGGCCGCTGTCAGCGCGATCAGCAGGCGATGTCGAAATCCGGCGGCGTGCATCGGCTGACGCTCAATGGCAGGGGAAGACAACGGCATGACGCGTATCGTGCGCAGCGTTGTGCAGGCTGGGCGATGCGGCAAAGCCGGCCAGATAAAGCAGCGCGCCGCCGAGCAGGGCAAAGACGACTGCGGGCACCATCCTGGCCGCGACGGTTTGTGGTGCAGCGATCGGGGTTTGTGGAGCGCTCGCGGGTAGGGTGGGCATGGGTCAATCCTCGGGGTTGAAGGTGGACAGCGCAGGCGCGAACAGCCGCGCGGTGGCCAAGGGGTTGGCGGGAAAATAGGCATGCAGGTAAGCAGCGGTCAGGCGTCCCAACCGGTAGACCGGCTCGCCCCGCTGGCCGGCGCGCGCGCCCTCGCTCCAAGCGATGGGATCGAGCGGGCTTTCGAAGCGCGAGTAGTGAAAGCTGTGGCCACGCAGCGCGCCTTCGGGCAGCGCGACGCCATGCAACCCGATGTTGGCCAACCGTTCACCCATGACCCCGTGACCGGGCAGGATGCTGACCATGGCGGCGCGGGTGCCGGCACGGTCGGTCAGCGAGTCGGCCAGATAGAGCATGCCGCCACACTCGGCGACGATCGGCCTGCCCGCTGCGTGATGGGCGCGAATCGCGCCGTGGAGAGTGCGGTTGGCGGACAACGCGTTCAGATGCAGCTCGGGGTAACCGCCGGGCAGGTAGAGCGCATCGCTGTTCGCCGGCAAATCGCCATCCACCAGGGGCGAAAAGAATACGGGTTCCGCGCCCAGGGCGCGCAGCAGATCGACATTGGCGCGATAGAGGAAGGCAAATGCCGCATCGCGCGCGATGGCGATGCGCACGCCCGCAAGCGGCCGGTCAGGCAGCGGCGCGACGGCGGGCGCGCTGAAGCAGACGGCTGGCGGCAGGTCGGCCGTCATTCCGTTCAAGGCCAGGGCAGCGCGATCGATGCGCATGTCCAGATCCCCGATTTCGCCGGGCTGAACCAAGCCCAGATGCCGTTCCGGCAGGGCGATGTCGGGATCACGGGGCAGCCAGCCCAGCGTCGGCAGATGGGCGGGCAGGCTCTCGGTCAGCATGGCGTGATGCCGTTCGCCGGCGACCCGATTGGCGAAAATGCCGGCAAAAGGCAGCTCGGGTCGGTAGCTGGCGAGGCCGTGTGCGATGGCGCCAAAGGTCTGCGCCATGGCCGAGGCATCGATCACCGCGAGGATCGGAATACCGAACAGGGCAGCGAGATCGGCGCTGGAAGGCTGCCCGTCGAACAGGCCCATCACCCCCTCGATCAGGATGAGGTCGGCCTCGCCCGCGGCCTCGAACAGCAGCGTCCGACAATGCGCCTCGCCACCCATCCACAGGTCGAGCGCGTAGACCGGCGCGCCGGATGCACGTTCCAGAATCATCGGGTCGAGAAAATCCGGGCCGGTCTTGAAGACACGCACGTGCCGGCCGCACGCCCGCTGCGCGCGCGCCAGCGCGGCCGTGACGGTGGTTTTTCCCTGGCCCGAGGCGGGGGCGGCCACGAGCAGGGCGGGGCAGCGGCGTTCGCTCACAGGTCCACCCCTTTCTGGGCGCGCACCCCGGCCCGGAACGCGTGCTTCACATCGCGCAGTTCGGTGACGGTATCGGCCGCCTCGCGCAATGCCTGGGGTGCGCCGCGGCCGGTGATGACGACATGTTGCAGGGGCGGCCGGGCCGCGAGATCGGCCAGCACGGTCTCGAGCGGCAGCCAGCCGTAACGAATGGGGTAGGTGAGCTCGTCGAGCACCACCAACCCCAGCGCGGGATCGTGCAGCATGTCCCGCGCAACCGCCCAGCCGAGCCGCGCCGTTTCGGTGTCGCGCTTGAGGTTCCGGGTTTCCCAGGTGAATCCTTCGCCCAGCAGTTCCCAGCGCACGCCGGGATGGTTCTGGAAAAACGCCTGTTCGCCGGTATCGGTGCGGCCCTTGATGAATTGCGCGACGCCGACGGTGAGGCCGTGCCCCAGCGCGCGCGCCACCATGCCGAAGGCTGAGCTGGACTTGCCTTTGCCCGGCCCGGTCAGCACCAGCAGCAGGCCCTGATCGCGGTCCGCGCGGGCGATGCCGGCATCCACGACCGCCTTTTTACGCGCCATCCGGTCCTGGTGGCGCTGTTCGGCATCCGCAGCGCTCATCGCCGGGCGGCACGCAGCAGGCAGGCAGGGGACGGGAAGCGATCGCGGTACATTGGCGCAGGCAACGCCGACCCGCTCGGGGACAGATTGGTCATGTCGGTTTCCTCCAGGCGTGCTCACCCGCACGCGGTTCGCCGGACTGCGGGACAAGGCGGAGGAAACGAACAGACGCAGGACGGTCTCGCAGACCGGCACGCCGCACGCATCGCCCTCCGCAATGCCCTTGATGGCTTCAGGCCGGTCTCCGGGCTTGCGAGCAGATCCCCGAGGATCCGGACGGATCGCCTTCCCGCGCCGAAAGCGCAGTGGCAGCTGTGATCCGTCTTGACTCGCCTACCGTTGCGGGGGCAGCGCCGGACTGGTTCGGATCCGCAAGAGATCCTGAACGCACCGGCTTCCCGTTTCATCCCGTGGGCGGAACGCCCGTGGGACACCTGAAGCGGACTTCATCATAAGCGCGGGCCGGCCGGCGGAGCAAGGCTCGGGCGCAAAGTCCACTGGAGGGGCGGGCACATCGAAGCGCGCGTATCCGGGGTGAAACCCCGGCCCCATCCCAGGGCATGATCGTCTTGAGATTGGCGGGAAGCTGTGACCATGAACGCTGCAACCGGATTCGCCCAAATGCCCGCGCCGCCGTACTACGCCGTGATCTTTTCCTCGCAGCGCACGGAAGGGGATCACGGCTACGGGGAGATGGCCGAGAGGATGACCCGGCTGGCGGCGCGCCGGCCGGGTTTTCTCGGTATTGACAGCGTGCGCGGCACCGATGGTTTCGGCATCACGGTTTCCTATTGGGCATCCACCGAGGCCATCGCGGCCTGGAAGGCGGATGTGGATCATCGTGCCGCCCAAGCGCGTGGTATGCGCATTATGCGGTCAGGATCGCTCGGGTCGAGCGGGCGCACGCCAATCCGGCGCCGTGACGGGCGCCGGCTTCGTGCCGCAGATGATCAGAACTTGAGCGTGGCCGCAGCGTAGATCGTCCGGCCCAGGCCCGGCACGGCGATGCCCCAGGGAATGCTGTTGATGCCCATGGTGGTGCCCTGTCCGACATAAGCGCCGCCGGTGGGCAGGTCGTAAAGCGTGTCGAACAGGTTCTCGACACCAAAATCGAAGCGCACCTGCTGGCGTTCATAGCCGCCCCGCAAATTGAGCAGGGCATAGCCGGCGGTTTCGATCTCGTTGCGCACATCCGACAGATCGTCCTTGGCATCGACCATCACGACTTCTACGGCGTTATCCCAGGGGCCCTGCGCGTGGGTGAGGGCGACCTTGGCGTTGAGCGGCATGATGTTGTAGAGCCCGTCATCGGTGTCGCGATTCTCGCCCTTGGTGTAGTTCACCAGCCCCTTGACCCCGAAGGCGCCCAGGGTTGTGTCGGCCAGCGGCAGATACCCGGACAGGTCGACGCCGTAGAGCACCGCTGTCTCGTTGACATATTCGAGGACCACGAACTGATCGCGCGCCATGTCGTTGGCAGGTCCCGCACACAACGCGTTCATCATCATGCCGCTTCCGGCGCAGCGCTGCGCGTCGATGTAATCGGTGACGTAGGTATAGAAGGGCGTGACCTTGAGCCCGCGCGCATGGTCGGCGCTGTGCCAGTCGAAACTGGCCGAGACCGTGTGCGCCGTTTCCGGATCGAGATCCGGATTGCCCACATAGCCGTTTCCGTCACCCACGAAGTTGTTCATGATGGCCGCCATGGCGTTCTGCGACCAGGCATAGCGCTCGTAGAGGTTCGGCGAGCGGGTCTTCATGGCGTAACCGAACTCGAGATCCATGGTCGGATCGATCCGATAGCGCGCCAGCGCGGCCAGATCGATGTTGTCGTCGTTGCGTTCGCGATCCTCGGCATTGAAGACAGCCGCCGACTGCGCATAGCCGGCGGACATGTCGTTGTAGCCCTGCACCGGTCCCGTATCGGTCGTGACACGCTCGTAGCGCCCGCCGAGGAGCGTGCTCCACTGGGCATCAATGGTGCGTTCCCACTCGGCGAACACGGCCATCCGGTCCCGCTGGCCATCGTTGACGTTCCAGAAGATGTTCGGCGCCATGCCGCCGAAGGTGGCCGGCTCACCGTCGGCATTGAGCATACCGGTCAGATCCGCTGGCGAGGGCGGCCACCAGTCATCCAGGCGGTAACGTTGGTATTCCCCGCCCAGTCGCAGGATGTCGGCCTCGCTGAGATCGATGCTCCCCATCAGCCGGGCGCCGATGTTCTGGCTCTCGGTTTCCATCGGCATGCCCGGAGCCACGATGCCGGGCGCAGCGCCGTAGATAAACTGCTTGTCATCGCCGAAGTCCATCTTGTGATCGACGTCTTCATAGTAGGCGCGCGCATCCAGCCGGCCCCATTGATAGCGATTCCGGTAGCGCAGGTTGAAGCGATATTCGGTGTTGTCCACCATGTCCATGCGCTGGTTGGGGTAGTTCTGCTCAGGGATGTCCTGATAGCCGGCCCGGGCCTCGATCAGTTGCTCGCCATCCTTGAAGGCCAGGCCAAGCTGGTGGCTGTGCACCTCGTAGGCGGTGGAGCCGACCTCATCGCGCGGCAGGTCCTGACCGGGGCGGCCGGTGGCGGTGAAATTCTTGAAGTCCCCCCCGGCCTCGTAGTTGTCGGACTGGGCGTAGGCGCCGTCATAGCGCAGGCTGATGTTTTCACTCGCCTGGGTCACGGACACATGGCCGCGATAGGCATCGCCGTTGCTGCGATAGCCGCCGCCGATCTCGCCCTTGGTCAGGCGCTGCGCACCGTCCTTGGCGAATTCCGGCGCGGCCGACTCGACGGCGATGGTGCCGCCGATGGCGTCGCCGCCGACGCTCACCGGCGTGAGGCCGGCCCAGACCTTGATCGATTCGACCTGGGCCGGATCGAGATACGACAATGGCGGATTCATGTGATTCGGACAGGCCGAGATCAGGCTCATGCCGTCCACCAGGATGCGCAGCCGGTCGTCCGCCAGCCCATGCAAGCTGAGCAGGCTCGAGATACCGCCGGCGGCATTGACTGCGACACCGGGTGCATCGGCCAGCAAGCGGGCCGTATCGCTGGTGGCCGCACGCCGAGCGGCGAGATCCTGCTCACGGACCGGACTGCCGCCGAAAGCTTCCAGGGCTTCCGCTTCCCCGGTGACGGTGACGGGTGGAAGTTTCTGCGCCGTTTCGGCGCCCGCGATCAGGGGCGCGAGCAGCATCAGAACGGTGACCGGAACCGGGCCGGGTCGCAGGCTTGTCGTGGGTTGGCGGCGTGCCATCAAAATCACCTCTCAAATCGGGCTTGAGCGCGAGCCAGTGAACCGGCCGCGCAGGCGCGTCGTGAGCCGCCGGGTGGCGAATCGAGCGCATTTGTTTTCAATGGCGGAAGACAGCGCGGAACAACGGCCCCTTCTCGGATGGCGTCACAGCGCCTTCGGGCACGGTCGTGCCATGAGGGAACTCTGCCCCGATAGTAGAAACTCGGGTTTTCTTTGGGAATGCGGCAAATCGTCGCGGGGTCGTCCTGACGGGCGGGATGGTGCGCGACCGCAGACGGCTTGGCCGGCCCCGGATTGACAGCGGTTCAGCGGCGGCGTCATTCGAGGGGATATTCGTTCCAGGCCGATTCGGGTGGATCCTCCGAAACGCTGGCAGCAACGCTCAAGGCGCGTTGCCAGGCGGCATGGTCGAAGACGATGCGCTGCTCATCGAAATAGGCCTGGGCATTGGCCAGGACATCCTCCAGAACCGCCAGCACATAGCGTAGGGCCAGCGGCGAGTGCGCGAGATGCGCCGGAATCGCCACCTGAAAGCGCAGCACCGGATCGTCGTCATGGTAGCCGCCCATGCGCATGCCCATGAAATCCGGCTGCCAATCCTCCGAGGCGGGCATGAAGGTCACCTCCAGACCCGGGCCGGGTGGCAACAGGGCGCGCTGGCGGGCAAGGGCGGCAGCCGTGCGGGTGATCGCCTTGTCAATGGGCGACTTTTCCAGCGTATCGGACTTGTTGATGCTGATGAAAATCGAGCTCATGCGGAATCTCCCCGCGCTTCAGGCGACCTGTGGCCGTTTGGGTCGCAACAGGAAATAGGCGTTCTGGGTCGCGGCCATGTCGAAGGCGGTGAATCCATCCTGATTGCAGCGCCCGGGATCGGCGCCGGCTTCCAGCAACAGCCGCACCATGCGGTCGCGCCCTGCCGAAGCGGCGTACATCAGCGCGGTATCGCCGGTTGGATTGGCGTGGTCGACGTCGAAGCCCCGTTCGATCAGGTGCAGCGCACAGAGCGGGCTGTCGGCGAAGCAGGCCAGCCATAACGCGGTCGTGCCGTCCACGGTGACCGCATTGTGGCTGGCGCCGGCCTCGAGCAGGGCGTGGACATGGGCCGCATGGCCGATCCGGCAGGCCTGGAGCAGGGCGGTCATGCCGTTGGCTGTGGCGCGTTCCAGATCCTCGGTGTCGAAGCCCTGATCGAGCAGCCAGGCGCGCAGGGCCGCCGAAAGCCGGAGGACGCCGGCGCTGCGTCGGGAGCGCGGTATGCGCCAGGCGGCGTAGCCGCCCCGCAGGCTGTGGACCGCCGTGAACCCCAGATGGTTGAGCAGCTGCGCGATCTGCTCGCTGGCGCCGGTGGCGTCGTCATAGACCACGATGGGGACATCACCGGGCCATTCCCGGCGCATACGGCCGAGCAGGCTCCGGGTAAAGTGCCGGGCACCGGGCAGATGTCCCGCCGCATAGGCGCGCGATGAGCGCACATCGATGATGCGCGTGCGCGGGTCCTGCAGCAGCCGCTGCAAGTCCTGCCCGTCGATCGGCAGAAACTCGGTCATGGCGCGCGGCGTTCAGAGGTCATCGGCCAGGACCTCCAGCGCGATGAGCTGCTCGCGCAGCGCCATGTGCGCGTAGAATCCGGCACGCGCCTGATAGGCCGGATCGCCATAGAGCGCCTCCAGCGCGCTTTCATCGTCCGGATGCACGCGGCACGATTGCAGGGGCTCGGCCAAGGCGGCCAGATGCGCGTGCAGAACGTTCACCGGTTCGCGCTGGTAGTGCCCCGGCTCGAGCAGCGCATCGGCGCGATACAGCGGTGTGTCCCAGCCATGCTGCGCGGCGAGGTCGGCGATCCACTGCGGCGGCGCATCCGAATCCACCCCAGCGGCCGCCAGCAGTTCGCCCGGCGTGGCCACCGCGTAGATCTGCTGGCCGACCCCGGTACGCCGAGCCTGAATCTTGCCGATCAGATCGTCTTCATCGAAGGCGAACCAGGCCTGCGGACGGCCGTCCCACGGCACCTCCACGACATGAATCATGGCGTCGCGTTCCCGGCCGGGGCGGCGTGCTCATTCATCGATGCGCAACCGCAGAATGTCGTCCGCCGCGTGGCGGATGCGCTCGGAGATGGCCATGGGGCTTGCTTCGTAGACGGCGCGGGCCGCGTCCAGCGCTGCCTGGGCGCGGGCGGCTTCCTCGCGCGTGAGCGGGATGCGGCCCGCCATGTGGGTGGCCTCGGGTGCGGCCTGCCAGATGGCCATGCGGTTGGGATGTTGACGCACATCGACCAGTGCATCGGTCTCACGGCGCCCATCCAGGCAGAGGAAGCGGCCGATGACCTCGACCCGCCGACCGTCCTGGGTGTGCCGGATGAGCACCGGCGTTTCCGCCGCGTCGCCCGCCTGGAAGTCCGATTGTTCCTGTGCCATCACGCCACCCCCGCTTCGGTTGGCGTCTGCGCCTTGATGCTGAGCGCATGCACCTCGGCCGGCATCATCGCGGCCACGGCGTCGTACACCAGGCGATGGCGGCCGATGACCGACACGCCGTCAAAGCGCTGCGACACCACCCGGATCAGGTAGTGCCCCGCGCCATTGGCCTGGGGGTCGTGGCCATGCGCCTCGGTGTGATCGATGATGTCGAGCGCTGCGGGATCCAGTGCCGCTTCCAGACGGGCCCGCAAGCGGTCCACTCGTTCCTGTGCAATCCCCATAGGATGTTCTCCACGCAATCAGCCGGCCGAACCGGCGACCGGCAGCGGCCGTGTCGCTTCGCTGCAGGTGATGCAATGCACACGCCAACGGCGCGCAGCGCGCGTCAAGCGCGGCAAATCCCCGGTTTGCGGGCCATGATCGCCTTGGCGTCGACGCCGTGGGTGTCGGGTTTGTCGCACATGCGACACGACAGGAATCACACCTGAGGCGCGGGGGTTGCCCGAAAACCCGTTGACGCCGCCGACTGGCGTGATCTGGAGCTCAACTTGCATGAGGCCCCCGCGGCGTTTCGGGAGCGGCGGCGGTATGAGCCCGGTGCTCACCAGGGCTATAGTGAGCAATGATATTTTCGGCAACGCACGGCGCGACTGGTTCGACGACATGGCTTCATCTCCCCACATTCGCTACGGCAGTCTCGATGGGCTGCGTCTTTCAACCGGTTTCGCCCGGCTGCCTGCGGCGTTTCACACCCGGCTGCCGCCGACGCCCTTGCCGGAACCCTATCTCGTCGCCGGCAGCGTTGATGCCGCGGCTCTGCTGGGTCTGGATCCGGCGCTGATCGATCACCCCGATTTCCCAGCGCTGTTCGCCGGCAACCGCCTTCCCGAAGGGGCCGAGCCGCTGGCGGCGGTCTATTCGGGGCATCAGTTCGGCGTCTGGGCCGGGCAGCTCGGTGACGGCCGTGCGCATCTGCTGGGTGAGCTCGACGGTGCCGACGGGCCCTGGGAGATCCAGCTCAAGGGCGCCGGCCCCACGCCGTATTCGCGCTTTGCCGACGGCCGCGCCGTGCTGCGTTCCTCGATCCGCGAGTTTCTCGCTTCCGAGGCCATGGCCGCCCTGGGCGTGCCCACCACCCGCGCCCTGTGCGTGGTCGGCTCAGATACGCCGGTGCAGCGTGAAACGCAGGAAACGGCCGCCGTGGTGACGCGGCTTGCGCCCAGCTTCGTGCGTTTCGGCTCCTTCGAGCACTGGCACGCCCACGACCGCACCGATGAACTGCGCATCCTGGCCGATCATGTCATCGACCGTTGCCGGCCGGCACTGCGTGAGGCCGCGCAGCCCTATGCCGCCTTGCTGCGCGACGTGGCGCAGCGCACCGGCGAACTCATGGCTCATTGGCAGGCCGTGGGCTTCATGCACGGGGTGATGAATACCGACAACATGTCCATCCTCGGCCTGACGCTGGACTACGGCCCGTTCGGCTTCATGGAAGCCTTCGACGCCGGCCACATCTGCAACCATTCCGACCACACCGGCCGCTACCAGTACCGCGCCCAGCCGCGCGTGGCGTACTGGAATCTCTATGTCCTGGGTGATGCCTTGAGCGCGCTCATCGGCCGGCCGGAAGAGGTCAAGACGATCATCGACGAGGCGTTTCCGGCAGCGTTCGAGGCGCGGTTTCTGCAGTTGATGCGCGCCAAGCTCGGCCTGGCCACCGCGCGTGCGGACGACACCGAACTCATCAATGCACTCTTCGGCCTCTTGCAGGCGGGGCGGACCGATTATCCCGCGTTCTTCCGCGGGCTCAGCCAGCTTCCGGGAACGGTCGAGACGGCGGCGCGTCGCCGCATCGATGCGCCGGTACGCGATCTGTTTGCCGACCGGCCCGGCTGCGACGCCTTCCTGACCCGCTGGCGCGCGCGGCTGGCGGCGGAAGGCTCGGTCGACGCCGAGCGCCAGGCGGCCATGCGCGCCGTCAACCCCAAGTATGTGCTGCGCAACTGGGTGGCCGAGGCAGCCATCCGCCAGGCGCGCGAGGGTGATTTTGGTGGCGTGGCCGAGGTACTCACCTGTCTGCGCCGACCGTTCGACGAACATCCGCAGCTTGCGCACTATGCCGCGCCGCCACCGGACTGGGCGACGGGCCTGACGGTGAGTTGTTCGAGCTGAGCACGCCAGAGGACGCAGGACGATGCAGCAGGCACAGGGGCGAGGAACGGATTTCCGGGTGGGGCACGGCCGGCACGAACACTGGCAGGACGCCGTGGAAGCTGCACTGCGTCAAATCGGCGATCCACCGCCCGGCGCCAACCTGGGATTCGTCTATGTGACCGATCACCTCGCCCCGGCGGGCCGGGCCATCGTGCGCTATCTGCAACAGGCCACGGGCGTGGAGGACTGGGTCGGCTCGGTCGGCGTCGGGATTCTCGCCACCGGGGTCGAATATCTCGACGAACCGGCCGTGGTGGTGATGCTGGGCGGCTTTGCGGAAGGCGAGTTTCAGGTGTTCTCGCCGGCCGCGGCACCGCCGGCATTGAACAGCCAGACGCCCAGCGGATTCGATGCGGCCCATCTGGCGCTGGTGCACGCCGGATCCCATGACGAAACCCTGCCTGCCCAGCTCGCCGAACTGTGCGGCGGGCTCGCGAGCGGCTATCTGGTAGGCGGCATCACCAGCTCGCGCACCCGAAGCTATCACTTCGCCAGCGCCGCCTTCGAGGACAAGCTGTCCGGCGTGGTGTTTTCGGCAGCTGTGCCCCTCGCAGTGCGTCTCACACAGGGTTGCGCGCCGCTCACTGCCCACGCACCGCGCCATATGATCACCGCGGGCGAGGGGAACGTCATCACCTCGCTCGATCATCGCCCGGCGCTGGACGTGCTGTGCGAAGCGCTGGGCATCGAAGCCACCGATCCCGATCTGCGGGATCATCTCCAGAGCGTCCATATCGGACTGCCCGTGGCTGGTTCGGATACGGGCGATTACCTGGTACGCAACCTGCTGGGCATCGACCGCAAGCAGGGCCGGCTGGTCATCGGCGATCTGGTGCAAGCCGGCCAGTCCATCCTGTTCTGCCGGCGCGACACCCAAAGCGCTCACGAGGATCTGTTGCGCATGCTCGACGAGATCCGCGCCGGGCTCGCCGGGCCGCCTCGCGGCGGGCTCTATTTCTCCTGCCTCGGCCGCGGCGAGCGCCTGTTTGGCCGCCGTTCAGCCGAACTCGCCATCATCCAGGAACGGCTTGGGGACGTGCCGCTGGCTGGCTTTTTCTGCAATGGTGAGATCGCCCACGATCGACTCTACGGCTATACCGGCGTGCTGCTGCTGTTCGGCTGAGGGTTTTTGCGGACGCACGGTTGGATGCTGCCGATTCCCGGCACAGGACGGCGCATAAAACCGCGTTGAGATCCGATGCGTCGCCCAACCCGCGTCGTATCGCGGGATAAGCCCCGAGCATGCCGGTGATTCCGCGCTGCGGTGACGGCAAGGCACACCACGCGTCCCATCGTCGGCCTTGTAGCCATTTCCGGGGAAATCACCCCAGAGCGAATCCGATGTCCAGCGCGGCGTTCTTGAGAACGGCCAGCAGGGCCGGATCGGCCAGGGCGCGGTGAAACTGGGGAATGACCGGAATGACGCCAGCAGCTTCGGCGCGTTCGTTCAGGACCAGCGCGGGCCGGTTGGCATGCATGGAGGAGGGGTAATACAGCCCGTGGATTGCGGGATAGGCCCGATGGAACCCCCGCGCCCAGTTACGCCCGACCGAGCGCGGCCCGCTCATCAGGCCCATGGATGCGCCGGCGCGGGTGGGAAAGGCACCGCTCAGATCCAGCAAATCCACCGCAGCGGCAAGACGCAGCCCGACCAGCCAGGGCTGACGGCTTTCGCGATGGATGACGCGGGTTTTCTGGAACACTTCGGCGAGGCAGGTCGTGGGACTTTCGGCCAGATACATCACGGCCTGGGCCTGCAAGCCGGGTCGGAGATCGCGATGGTGGTCGAAACGGGCGTCGGCGGGGCCGTAGTGGCGAAAATCGCGCCATCGTGTCGGATGCGCGCCGGCGCGGAAATAAACCCGCCAGAGCAGACTGCCGGCCGGCAGCGTCCGCAGCTCGGGGTCGAGTTCGGCGAGCCGCTCAGAGTCCGGCTCGACGGGAATCCGGGCCGTCACAACTGCCGGGCGATCGCAATCACCACCTCGGGATCACGGCCGGATTTCAACCACGACAGCGGACTCAGCGGACCGGCCTCGGTCTCGAGCTCGGGATCCGGCGCGCTGAACCAGCGCCATACCGAGACCGGGTCGAGATCGCTGGTCAGCGCGGCATTGACCGGTGCCAGATTCGGCAGCAGCCCGTTTCCCTGAAACTGGAACAGCGGAATGCGCAGGTTGCGGTCGACCCGAAACGCGTACAGCGCGCCATCGCTGATCAGCTGGCGCACCCGGGTCGGTGTCACGCCAAGGCGCAATGCGGCCTCGGCGGGGGTCAGGCTGGTGTCGAGCAGCGCCGCGAAGCACGTGGCGTAGTCCAGCAACGGATCGGGCGCGCCCGCGCGCTCGGCCATGCGCATGCCGGCGCCCTTCAGCAGGGCCTGCTCCTCAGCGGGCAGTTCCTCGGTCGAGGGGCCGTAGAGCGTCTCGTGCATCGCACTGATGGCGTCCTGCAGCGCCCGGTTCAACGCTTCCGGGGCTTGTGATTTCAGTCCATGAAGCTCGAAGTACCGATCATCCGTTGCTTTGGCCGTCGCCATGACTCCACCGTTCTTTTGAACCATTTCGTCACAAGTTAGCGAAAGCAACGCAGGTTGGTCAAGGCGCAGATCAGGCCGGGAATGACCAACAGACGGTCAAGATCGGCGTCCTGCAAGCGCGAATTGCGGCGATGGGGAATCGCGGCAAGCGTCACGCGCGGCCGGGCGAGTGGATCGGCCCGGCTGCGGTGGAACGGACTCAGAAGCCGGAGGCGAACCCGAGCAGCTCGACGTTGATGTCTTCCGTGCCGGTGATGCGGCTCTGGCAGGCCAGGCGCGACTTGGACCCCACGCCGACGATGCTGTCCAGCTTCTCGTTTTCGAGTGGGCTGATTTTCGACAGGCTCTTGCGTCCGGCCTGAACGAAAATGTGGCAGCTGCCGCATTTGGCATTACCGTCGCATTTGTGGGGGATGGATTCACCGGCCGCCAGAATCAGCTCCAGCAGCGTTTGCCCCTCGGCGGCCTCGATGGTTTTTCCGGATGGCATGATGGTGAGCAGGGACATTTCAGCAACTCCTCAAACGCAGAGATACTTAACAAACAGCACGTTCAGTCCATTTCCTCGATCCAGGCCATCTGGATCGCTTCGAGCACCCGCTCGTTGGAACGGGTGGGATCATCCGCGAAGCCGTCGAGCTCGGTTACCCAGCGGTGCAAATCGGTGAAGCGCAGCGCGCGCGGATCCACCTCGGGGTGATGATCGGCCAGGGATTGGGCAATCGGCAGCACGTCGGTCCATTTCATGACAGGCGCCTCAGTGTTCACGCACGAAGTTCCGGCTGTAGCGGGGGATTTCCACCACCAGCGCGCCGCTCTGCGGTACGCGCACCTGGCAGGACAACCGTGAGGTCGGCTCGAGTCCCCAGGCCTTGCCGAGCTGGTCTTCCTCGTCGTCGCTGGCCGCACGCAGGGATTCGAAACCATTGCGGATCACCACATGGCAGGTGGTGCACACGCAGGCCTTCTCGCAGGCATGTTCGATTTCCACGCCCGCCTTGAGCAGGGCATCGGACAGGCGCACGCCGGGCGCGGCCTCGACCTCGGCGCCCTCGGGACAGAGTTCGGGATGCGGCAACACGGTGAGTCGGGTCACGTCAGCCTCCAAGCTCGCCCACCTGGCGCCCGGCCAGTGCGGTGCGGATGTTGTGATCCATGCGGCGCGCCGCAAACGCATCGGTGAGCGGCTCGAGCATCGCCTTGGCCGCGCTGATGGCGCTGCCGTCATGGCCCGTGATGGCCTGCTCCATCCCGTGCAGGGCCTGGAGCAGCGCCGCGACTTCGGCATCGGTCAACAAGGCCGCACCGTCGGTATTCAGGGCCGCACGGGTGGCCTCCACCAGGCGCTCGGCCTCGACCTTCTGCTCGACCAGGATGCGCGCCGCCGCGTCGTCCCCGGCATGGGCGAGGGAATCGGCGAGCATGCGCGTGATTTCCTCATCGCTGAGGCCGTAGGACGGCTTGACGGTCACCTGGGCGGCGACGCCCGTGGTCTGTTCGGTGGCTGAGACGCTCACCAGCCCGTCGGCGTCGACCTGGAACATCACCTGGATGCGCGCGGCACCGGCCGCCATGGGCGGAATGCCGTGCAGCTCGAAGCGCGCCAGTGAGCGGCAATCGGCCGCCAGATCGCGCTCACCCTGCAGCACATGCACGCTCATCGCGCCCTGGCCGTCCTTGAAGGTCGTGAAATCCTGGGCCCGCGCGATGGGGATGGTGCTGTTACGCGGGATGATCTTCTCCACCAGTCCGCCCATGGTCTCGATGCCGAGCGACAGCGGAATCACATCCAGCAGCAGCCAGTCATCTCCATCGCGGCGATTGCCGGCCAGCACGTCGGCCTGGCGCGCGGCGCCCAGCGCCACCACCTGGTCGGGATCGAGATCGGTCAAGGGCGGCCGGCCAAAGCATTCGGCGACCGCTGCGCGGACCTGCGGCATGCGGCTGGCGCCGCCCACCAGCACCACGCCATCGACCTGATCGGGTGTGAAGCCGGCATCGCGCAGCGCGCGCCGGGTGAGCCGCAGCGTCTTGTCCACCAGATCGGCCGTCATCTCGCCGAACTGGGCGCGGGTGATGCGATGCACCACGGGAGCGTCCGCGCCGGTGTCCAGAGCGATTTCCAGCGCCTCGGTCGCGCTCAGGGCCTCTTTGACCTGGCGCGCCTGGGTGAGCAGTTCGCCGAAGCCCGCTGCATTCGGCGTCAATCCCATCTGGGAGATGAACCACTCGGCCAGACGGCGATCGAAATCATCCCCGCCCAGCGCGGTGTTGCCGGCAGTGGCAAGCACCTCGAACACCCCCTGGCGCAGCCGCAGGATGGACAGGTCGAAGGTGCCCCCGCCCAGATCGTAGATGGCGTAAACCCCCTCGCTGGCATTGTCCAGGCCATAGGCCACGGCGGCGGCGGTCGGCTCGTTGAGCAGGCGCAGCACCTCGATCCCGGCGAGCCGCGCGGCATCGCGCGTGGCCTGGCGCTGGGCATCGTCGAAGTAGGCTGGCACCGTGATCACCGCGCCTTCGACGGAGCCGCCCAGAGCCTGCTCGGCGCGCTGGCGCAGCAGCTTGAGGATTTCGGCCGAGATTTCCACGGGCGAGAGCGGGCCGCGCGCGCTTTGAAACCGCACGGTGCCTTCGCCGGGAACGATGGCGTAGGGCAGGGTGCCCGCTTCGCTGAGATCGACCGCGCCGCGACCCATGAACCGCTTGATGGACCGGAAGGTCGTCTGCGGATGGGTGCCGGCCAGGGCCTGCGCCGGCCGCCCGACCTGAACCTGCCCGTCGGGCAGCACACAGACCACCGAGGGGAGCAGGGCGCCACCGTTCTCGTCGCGCAGGATCCGGCTGCTGCCGTCCGCTTCGATGGTGGCGACCAGGGAGTGGGTGGTGCCGAGATCGATCCCCACCGCGCGGCGACGGGCAACGGGTGTTTCCGCGGCACTGCCGGGCTCCAGAATCTGCAGCAGACTCATGACAACTCCTCGGCATCGAGCGCGCTCTGCGCCTGTTCGATCAATCGGCGCAGGAACATGAGCTGGCGCACGGTGGCCGCGGCGTCCGCATTGTCGCCGCCCTCGTCGAGCGCCCTGGACAGCCGGGATTCGAGGCGCGCCCATTCGGCGCGCAGGTCCCGAGTCAGGCCGCTGAGCTGGCTGGCATCGCCGGCTCGACGGGCAGTGTCGAGCGCTTCGTGCCAATCCATCTGTTGAAGAAGAAAGTCCGCCGGCAAGGGGATGGAACCGGCGGACAAGACCTCCACCCCACGCAAGGCAAGCAGGTGGGTGGAACGGGCTAGTGGATCCTTGAGCTGCCGATAGGCTTCGTTAATGTGCGCCGCCGCCTCGGCGGCGGCACGGCGCTGCGCAGCATCCTGATGCGCATAGCGATCCGGATGGGCGTGCCGCTGCAGGTCGAGATAGCGGTGCTCGAGCTCGGTCAGGTCCTGCGCGAACGCAGGCGGCAAGCCGAACACCGCGAAATAGTCGATCGCGACCATTGCTGTCATGACGAATGACCTCAGGCGTTTTCGTGTTCAGGCACTGACGCTGAAGCTTTCGCCACAGCCGCAGGCGCTCTTTGCGTTGGGATTCTCGAACTTGAAGCCCTCGTTGAGGCCTTCGCGCACGAAATCGAGCGTGGTACCCATCAGATACGGCATGCTGCGAGCGTCGATCACGACCGTCATGCCCTGGCTTTCGAAGCATGCGTCGCCGTCATCGACCTCGTCGACGAACTCCATTACGTAGCTCATGCCCGAGCAGCCACTGGTCTTGACGCCCAGCCGGATGCCGAGCCCCTTGCCGCGTCCGGCCAGCGAACGCTGCATCCTGGCCGCGGCACGTTCCGTCAATGTCACACTCATGACCGATTCCTCACACCGAAAACGAGCTGCCGCAGCCACACGTGGTCTTGGCATTGGGGTTGCGGATGATGAAACGGGCGCCTTCAAGCCCTTCCTCGAAATCGACCTCGGCGCCGGCCAGATAGGCAAAGCTCATCGGATCGACGACCACCGCGACGCCATCCTGCGCGAACAGGCTGTCATCCTCGGCGTTGGTTTCCTCGAACGCGAAGCCATAGCTGAAACCCGAACAGCCGCCGCCGGTGACATAAACCCGCAGCTTGAGATCGGCGTTGTTTTCCTCGCTGAGCAGCTCCTTGATCTTGCCGATGGCGCTGAGCGTCAACTGCAGCGGAGCGGGGGTCGGTGTGGCGACGGCAGACATAACGATTCTCCCGGGAATTGGATCAGGCCGCCGAGGCGGCGGATTCGGAGGCATCGCCTCCCTGTTTGCTGCGGTAATCGGTGATCGCCGCCTTGATGGCATCCTCGGCCAGCACCGAGCAATGGATCTTCACCGGTGGCAGAGCCAACTCCTCGGCAATGTCGGCGTTCTTGATCGTGAGCGCCTCATCGAGCGTCTTGCCTTTCACCCATTCGGTGACCAGCGAACTGGACGCGATGGCCGAACCACAGCCGTAGGTCTTGAAGCGCGCATCTTCGATGATGCCCTCGGGGCTCACCTTGATCTGCAGCCGCATCACGTCCCCGCAGGCCGGGGCACCGACCATGCCGGTGCCGACAGCGGTCTCGCCGGTGTCGAAGTTGCCGACGTTGCGCGGGTTGTCGTAGTGATCCATTACCTTGTCGCTATAAGCCATGGGATGACCTCCTTCAGATGACTCAGTGAGCGGCCGCCCACTGCACCGTGTTCAAATCGATGCCTTGCAGATGCATGTCCCAGAGGGGCGAGAGCGCACGCAGCTTGGCGACCTTGTCTTTGAGCAGCGCGACCGCGAAATCGATGTCCTGGGCGGTGGTATAACGGCCCAGCGTGATACGCAGCGAGCTGTGCGCCAGTTCGTCGCTGCGACCCAGGGCACGCAGCACATGCGAGGGTTCCAGGCTTGCCGAGGTGCAGGCCGAGCCGCTGGAAACGGCCAGATCCTTGACGGCCATCATCAGCGATTCGCCTTCGACGAAGTTGAAGCTGATATTGAGGTTGTGCGGCACGCGCGCTTCGAGATCACCGTTGACGTAGACCTCGTCGATGTCCGCGATACCGGTGAGAAAGCGGTCGCGCAGGGCACGGATGCGTTCGTTCTCGCTCGCCATCAACTCGCCGGCCAGACGATACGCCTCGCCCATGCCGACAATCTGGTGGGTGGGCAGGGTGCCGGAACGCAGACCGCGTTCGTGACCGCCGCCGTGAATCAGCGGGGTCAGGTGCACGCGCGGCCGGCGCCGGACGTACAGGGCGCCGATACCCTTGGGGCCGTAGAGTTTGTGGGCCGAGAACGACATCAGATCGACCGGCAGGGTCTTGAGGTCGATCGGCATCTTGCCCGGTGCCTGGGCGGCATCGACGTGAAACAGAATCCCGCGCTCGCGGCAGATCGCGCCGATCGCGGCAATGTCCTGGATGACTCCGATCTCGTTGTTCACCAGCATCACCGACACCAGGATGGTCTGGGGGGTGAGGGCGCTGGTGAAGCTATCGAGATTCAGCAGACCGCTGCTCTCGGGATCGAGGTAGGTCACCACGAAACCGTCCCGCTCCAGCTCCCGCATCGGGTCCAGCACGGCTTTGTGTTCCGTGGAGAGGGTGATCAGGTGGTTGCCTTTGCCGCGGTAGAACTGCGCCGCGCCCTTGATGGCCAGGTTGTCCGATTCGGTGGCGCCCGAGGTCCAGATGATTTCCTTGGGATCCGCACCGACCAGCGCGGCCACCTGTTCCCGAGCCGTTTCGACCGCCTGCTCGGCCTGCCAGCCATAGGCATGCGTACGACTGGCCGGATTGCCGAACATATCCGTCAGGTAGGGAATCATCTTTTCCGCGACCTGCGGCGCCACCGGCGTGGTGGCGGAATAGTCGAGGTAAACGGGAAGGCGGCGGGCGCTGGTCATATCGAACACCCCTGTGTGATCAGGATTCCTGCCCTGCGGTGCAAGGCTTCTACAGGGTCTTGAGCAATGCGTGTGCCAATCTGCGCCGGACCGCTTAAGTGTTTGGATTGGCGATGATCCGAATCAAATCGCGGCGCCGGATCCTGCTTCCTGAACCCGGCGGCCTTGTCGCGAATCCGACAAATCATGGCCGACATCCGCCAGAGCCTGCGCACCTCGTTTTCCCACCTCAGGCACGGCGTCCCAGCGCCTGATCCACCGCCGCGCGCACCGATTCGAGCTTGAGCGGAAGCGGGATCACAGCCTGCGCGCCGCCGTCGAGGGCCTGGCAGACCGCCGCATCAGCGGTATCGCCGACCAGCACGACCGGCACCGGCCCGAGCGTGGCCTTCAGCCGTTCCAGCACCGCCGACGAACCAGCGGATCTCAGCAGTTCCTGCCCCACCAGAATCAGATCCGGTGGCCAATCGGCGGCTTTCTGGATCGCGGCATCCATCGACTCGATCTCATGGGCCTCGTTTTCGTCGTGCAGCATGAACTGCAGTGCGGCGCGAATGATTTCGTCACTGTCCACGACGAAGACGCGACGGTTTTCGACCGCGCGGGCGCTTTCCACTCCGATTTGCATGGGGATGTCCTCCGATCCGGGATGCAGGGGGTGAGCCGCGCCCGGCCGCCGGCTCATCAGGGGTCCCAAGCAACATCCATACCGCGCCGGCGCCGCCTTGAATCCCGGGTCGCTGCGCCGCCCGCGTCGGCCGCGGCCGCGTTGTCCGAAGGCGCCCCGCGGGATGTTTTGTTTCAGACAGACAGGCGGGGTGATGTCGGGTTTGTCACAGCCGGCGACGCGGCCATCACGGCGCGCAGAACTCCGAAAATATCCTTGAAAATCAGGCTCTTGAATATCGATTGAGCAACTTGGCGCAAGGGTTGCAGAAGGGGGGTTGGCAGGCGGCCGCTGCGCGTTCTATCCGCATTCACGACGCGGTGGCCCTCGCCAGAGTCAAGCATCACACACGGCAGTTGCGGAAGTTGTTCACACGGCATTTTGAAGGAGATTTCGATGGACGGATTACGGCAAATCGCCTTTTACGGCAAGGGTGGCATCGGCAAGTCCACCACCTCTCAGAACACCCTGGCCGCCTTGGCCGAAATGGGCCAGCGCATCCTCATCGTCGGCTGTGACCCGAAGGCCGACTCCACGCGCCTGATCCTTCATTCGAAGGCCCAGGACACCATCCTGTCGCTGGCTGCCGAGGCCGGCACAGTCGAGGACCTGGATCTCGAAGACGTGATGAAGGTCGGCTACCGCGATATCCGCTGCGTGGAATCCGGCGGCCCGGAGCCGGGTGTCGGCTGCGCCGGTCGCGGCGTCATCACCTCGATCAACTTCCTGGAAGAGGAAGGCGCCTACGAGGACATCGATTATGTGTCCTACGACGTGCTCGGTGATGTGGTGTGCGGCGGCTTCGCCATGCCCATCCGCGAGAACAAGGCCCAGGAAATCTACATCGTCATGTCCGGCGAGATGATGGCCATGTACGCGGCCAACAACATCTCCAAGGGCATTCTGAAGTACGCCAACTCCGGCGGCGTGCGCCTGGGCGGCCTCGTCTGCAATGAGCGCCAGACCGACAAGGAACTGGAACTGGCTGAAGCGCTGGCCGCGAAGCTGGGCACCAAGCTCATCCACTTCGTGCCGCGCGACAACATCGTCCAGCACGCCGAGCTGCGTCGCATGACGGTGATGGAATACGCCCCGGACTCCAAGCAGGCCAACGAGTATCGCACGCTGGCCCAGAAGGTCCATGGCAATGCGGGCCAAGGCATCATCCCGACCCCCATCACCATGGACGAGCTGGAAGACCTGCTGATGGAACACGGCGTGATGAAGACCATCGACGAGACCATGGTCGGCAAGACCGCCGAAGCCGTGGCCTGAAGCCGGTTTCCGCCGGGCGGCTCATCCGCCCGGCCTCTTTTCCCTCTGGAGGCTCCCATGAGCATGACTGTCGAAGAAACCAAGGCGCGCAACAAGGCGCTGGTGGACGAGGTGCTGTCGGTCTATCCCGACAAGACGGCCAAGCGCCGCGGCAAGCACCTCGGCACCTATGAAGAAGGCAAGTCCGACTGCGGCGTGAAATCCAACGTCAAGTCGATTCCCGGCGTCATGACCATTCGCGGTTGCGCCTACGCCGGCTCCAAGGGCGTGGTGTGGGGCCCGATCAAGGACATGATCCACATCTCCCACGGTCCGGTGGGCTGCGGCCAGTATTCCTGGGCCGCGCGGCGCAACTACTACATCGGCACCACCGGCGTGGACACCTTCGTGACCATGCAGTTCACATCCGATTTCCAGGAAAAGGACATCGTGTTCGGCGGCGACAAGAAGCTCGCCAAGATCATCGATGAAATCCAGGACCTGTTTCCGCTGAACCACGGCATCACCGTGCAGTCGGAATGCCCGATCGGCCTGATCGGCGATGACATCGAGGCCGTGTCCAAGTCGAAGTCCAAGCAATACGAAGGCAAGACCATCGTGCCGGTGCGCTGCGAGGGCTTCCGGGGCGTGTCCCAGTCGCTCGGCCACCACATCGCGAATGACTCCATCCGCGACTGGGTGTTCGACAAGCTCGATCCCGAGAAAACCACCTTCGAGGCCACGCCGTATGACGTCGCCATCATCGGCGACTACAACATCGGCGGTGATGCCTGGTCCTCGCGCATCCTGCTCGAAGAAATGGGTCTGCGCGTGATCGCGCAGTGGTCCGGAGACGGCTCTCTGGCCGAGCTGGAAGCCACGCCCAAGGCCAAGCTCAACGTGCTGCACTGCTACCGGTCGATGAACTACATCAGCCGGCACATGGAAGAGAAGTACGGCATTCCGTGGGTGGAATACAACTTCTTCGGCCCCTCCAAGATCGCCGCCAGTCTGCGCGAAATCGCCAACCACTTCGACGACAAGATCAAGGAAGGCGCCGAGCGCGTCATCGCCAAGTACCAGCCGCTGATGCAGGCGGTGGTGGATAAATACCGCCCGCGCCTGGAAGGCAAGAAGGTGATGCTGTTCGTCGGCGGTCTGCGCCCGCGGCACGTCATCGGCGCCTATGAGGATCTCGGCATGGAGGTCATCGGCACCGGCTACGAGTTCGGCCACAACGACGACTACCAGCGCACCACCCACTATGTGAAGGACGGCACGCTGATCTACGACGACGTGACCGGCTACGAGTTCGAGCAATTCGTCGATGCGCTGCAGCCGGATCTGGTGGCCTCGGGCATCAAGGAAAAGTACGTCTTCCAGAAAATGGGCTTCCCGTTCCGGCAGATGCACTCCTGGGACTATTCCGGTCCGTATCACGGCTATGACGGCTTCGCCATCTTCGCCCGCGACATGGACATGGCCATCAACAACCCGGTGTGGTCGCTGACGCAGGCGCCGTGGAAGGCTGCCTGATCGGCACACGGAGGGTGGGCGGCGTACCCGATTGATTGACTGGTGGGCCGGGCCGCCCTGCCCACCCTACCGATTCCAGCAGGAGTAGCACCATGAGCCAGAATGCTGAAAACGTGCTCGACCATTTCAACCTGTTCCGCAGCCCGGAATACATCGAGATGTTCGAGAACAAGAAACAGTTCGAGAACCCCGAGCCAGCCGACAAGCTCGAACAGGCCCGGGAATGGACCAAGACCTGGGAATACCGTGAGAAGAACTTCGCCCGCGAAGCGCTCACCGTAAACCCGGCCAAGGCCTGCCAGCCGCTGGGGGCGGTCTTCGTGGCCGTCGGCTTCGAGGGCACGCTGCCGTTCGTGCACGGCTCGCAGGGCTGCGTGGCGTACTACCGCAGCCACTTCAGCCGGCACTTCAAGGAGCCGAGCTCCTGTGTGTCCTCCAGCATGACCGAAGACGCCGCCGTGTTCGGCGGCCTCAACAACATGGTCGATGGTCTGGCCAACGCCTACGCCATGTATCAGCCGAAGATGATCGCGGTGTCGACCACCTGCATGGCCGAGGTCATCGGTGACGACCTCAATGCGTTCATCAAAAACGCCAAGGAAAAGGGCTCGGTGCCGGAAGAATTCGACGTGCCCTTCGCCCACACCCCGGCCTTCGTCGGCAGCCACATCACCGGCTACGACAACGCCCTGCTGGGCGTGCTCAAGCACTTCTGGGACGGCAAGGCCGGCACCGTACCGGTGCCCGAGCGGACGCCGAACGAGAAGATCAACTTCATCGGCGGCTTCGACGGCTACACCGTCGGCAACCAACGCGAAATCGCGCGGATGTTCGATCTCATGGGCGTCGAGTACACCCTGCTGTGCGATGCGTCCGACGTGTGGGATACGCCCACCGACGGCGAGTTCCGCATGTACGACGGCGGCACCACGCTGGACGACGCTGCCGCGGCGCTGAATGCCAAGGCCACGGTCTCCATGCAGGAATACTGCACCACCAAGACGCTGGACTTCTGTGCCGACAAGGGTCAGGAAACGCTGGCGTTCAACCATCCCATCGGCATCGCCGCCACCGATCAGTTCCTGATGGGCATCTCCAAGCTCACCGGCAAGGCGATCCCCGAAGCGCTGGCCAAGGAACGCGGCCGGCTGGTCGACGCCATCGCCGACTCCAACGCCCACATCCACGGCAAGAAGTTCGCCATCTACGGCGATCCCGACCTGTGCTACGGCCTGGCGGCGTTCCTCTTGGAACTGGGCGCCGAGCCGACCCACGTCCTGGCCACCAACGGCAACAAGGACTGGGCCGCGAAGATGCAGGCGCTGTTCGACAGCTCGCCCTTCGGCAAGAGCTGCAACGCCTACGCCGGCAAGGATCTGTGGCACATGCGCTCGCTGCTGTTCACCGAACCGGTCGACTTCCTGATCGGCAACACCTACGGCAAGTACCTGGAGCGCGACACCGGCACGCCACTGATCCGCATCGGCTTCCCGGTGTTCGACCGCCACCACCATCACCGCTACCCGGTGTGGGGCTATCAGGGCGCCATGAACGTGCTGGTGTGGATCCTGGACAAGATCTTCGACGAGATCGACAAGAACACCATCGTTCCGGCCAAGACCGACTACAGCTACGACATCATTCGCTGATCCGCGCAAGCGGCATCTGTCGGCCGCGGGGCGTGTCCTCGCGGCCGATTCTTTTGGAAATGCCGCCCGCAGACCGGCTCGATCCTTCAACCTCTGGACTCCGCCGACCACGCCGAAAACGCGACCAAAACCTGCGGCCTCGTCCGCACGTGGTCAGGACGGATTGACCGCGCGCAGTCACAAAATCATCACTGCGCTGTCACATCGCGCTCCTATCGTGATCCTGCCATCCGCTGTTCGTCCGCACGGGACAGCCCTCCTTACCGACAGGATCTGCAATCATGACGGCAACAACCCACGCCACGGAACATCCCGAACCCTTGGCCGCCCACGGTCCGAATGGACTGAAATGGCTGCAGGTAGCCGGTTTGGTCTACCTGCTTCTGGTTGCCGTCTCGCTGATCGGCGGCGGGTTCAAGCTGGCTGCGGGAGATCAGGCCAAGGAGCTGTTCGCCTTCGCCAGCAATCCGGTTGCCGGGCTGGTGGTCGGTACCGTTGCCACCGCACTGATCCAATCCTCGAGCACGGTCACCTCGATCATTGTCGGGCTGGTGGCCGGCGGACTACCGGTCAGCATCGCGATTCCCATGGTCATGGGCGCCAACATCGGAACCACCATCACCAACACCATCGTCAGCCTCGGGCATGTACGCCAGGGCGAAGAGTTCCGCCGCGCATTCTCGGCCGCCACGATCCACGATTTCTTCAATCTGGTCAGCGTGGTGATCTTCCTGCCGCTGGAAATCATGTTCGGGCTGCTGGAGCGAATCGGCGCCTATTGTTCCCAGTTGCTGGTCGGTGGTGACTCGGTCTCGATGAACGGGTTCGATTTCATCAAGCCGCTGGTCAAGCCGCCGGTCGATTTCCTCCAGAACACGGTGTTCAGCGGGCTGCCCGATGCGCTGAACGGCATTCTCCTGATCGTACTCGGCATCGTCACCATCTTTCTGGTGATCACCTACATCGGCAGGCTGCTGAAGGTGCTCATGGTGGGTCGAGCGAAGGAGATTCTTCACAGCGCGGTCGGCCGGGGGCCGATCAGTGGCATCGCATCCGGAACCGCCATCACGGTGCTGGTGCAATCAAGTTCGACGACCACGAGCCTGGTCGTCCCGCTGGCGGGCAGTGGGGTGTTCTCGTTGCGCCAGATCTATCCCTTCACGCTGGGGGCCAACATCGGCACCTGCATCACGGCGCTGCTGGCGGCAACGGCCGTGACCGGTGCCAATGCAATCTTTGCCTTGCAGATCGCTTTGGTTCATCTGATCTACAACGTGCTGGGCGTCATTCTGATCTACGGCATTCCCTTTCTTCGCGAGGTCCCCATCCGCGCCGCACAGACACTCGCCGACGCCACCGTCAAGCACAAACTCTATGCTGTCGCCTACATCGGCCTGGTGTTCTTCGTAATTCCATTTGTCCTGATCGGCGGCAGCGCCCTGGCGGGCTAGCACTCAATCATCGAGGAAGCATCATGAGCTCGAAAAAGCAGGATCTGGAAACCAAGATCGAGGAACTCGAGACCGCCATTTCGGGATTGAAAACCCAGCTTCGGCAGATCGAGGTCGAAGAGCAACACCAAGCGATCGACAACCTCGACGAGTATCTCGCCATGATGGACAACAAATGGGAAAACCTGCGCGAATTCTGGGGCATCGTATCCAGTGAGCTGCGTGAGTTGTTCGGCAAGTCCAACAAGTCCGGGGAGAATTCGTCCACATGATTTCCAGAACATTCGCCACCAGCGTCGTTGCCCTGTGTGTTTGGCTGTTCGGCGCCGGCGCCATGGCCGGCGAAGAGACGCCCATCGCGCTGTCCGAAGTGCCCGAATCGGTCATGAGTGCCGCCCGGACCGCGATGCCGGAGGCCCGTTTCCGGTCAGCCAATACCGAACGGGAAACGGATGGAACGCTGGTCTATGAAATTCAGGGCCGAACGATCGATAACCGCCAGATCGAGGTGGATGTCCTGCCATCGGGCGAGATCGAAGAAATCGAAGTCGAATTCACGCGTGATCTGGTTCCCGGCGCCGTGCTGAAAGCCGTCGAGAGTCGCTATCCCGATTTTGAAATCGAATTCATCGAAGCCAGCCACTCGGCCAGCAAGAAAGTCGTCCAGTACGAATTCGCCGGCCGGGTAAACGGCGACAAGCTGGACCTTGATGTCTCCGCAGATGGGCGGCGCATTCAGGTCGCCGACGACTGAGGCCGCCTTGTTGTCGCGGGCCTCGGCCACCCACCGGCGCCCGCAACGATTTCCAGCCCAATCGCCCGTCTTTTCACTGGGCGCTTCAATTCAGCTACGGGGACACGTCTTCCCGTAGCCGTTCTTTACGGCCGCCGGTCGATCAGAAGGCCCGTCGCTCAGGGCTTCAGCACCACCGCCAGCCGCTCGACGATGCCGTCGCCGACCAGATGGGTCTGCACGATCTCGTCGATGTCTTCGGCGTTCCGCGGCTGGTACCAGACGCCGGACGGATAGACCACCATCAGCGGACCCGCGCTGCAAAACCCCAGGCAACCGGTCGCCGCCATGCCGATATCGGCGAGGTTCTTGATCTGCAACTGCTTGCCAAGGTGCTCCCACAGGGGCGCCGCGCCGCTCGCGCCGCAGCTTCCACGCGGATG
The DNA here is from genome assembly GCF_004684205.1 of Candidatus Macondimonas diazotrophica. Classification (NCBI taxonomy): domain Bacteria; kingdom Pseudomonadati; phylum Pseudomonadota; class Gammaproteobacteria; order Chromatiales; family Ectothiorhodospiraceae; genus Candidatus Macondimonas; species Candidatus Macondimonas diazotrophica. The sequence continues at coordinate 1,684 of NZ_SRIO01000011.1, read as the reverse complement.
GCCCGGCGGACGCTGCTGATAACAGCAGAACACGTGATGACGGAAGACGGCGGGCAGCTCAATGGTTTCAGTCGACATGATGCCTCCGGGACAGCGTGGGCGTCCGCAACCGGGCTAGCGGCGCGGCTTTTCCGAACGGGCGTAATGGCTGAAGTGGCCTTCGCGCGCCGCCTGACGCCGGGCGCTCTCGATAATTTTCTTGGATTGGCCCGCAACGTTCGGCGCGGACAGCAACTTCTCCAGGCGCTGGCCGCCGCAATGCGGGCACACCGGCGCCTCGTTGCGCACCAGCAACTCGAAGGTCTGGCCGCAGGACTCGCAGTGAAAGTCGAAGATGGGCATGGTATCGCCGCTCCGATCGCCGGCACCGCGCCGGCCCAGCGTTCCAAGCAAGATCGGGACCGTTTCCCAACCGACTGATTTCGAATCGAAAACGAGCGCCTCGCGAAAGCAGCATGTCGCGTTTGTCCGCTTCGCGACACGCGTTCGGCGCGAATTCCGTCCGGGAGAATGGCGGGGAAGAGGGGAGATCAGGACCGTTGAGTGCGGCATACGCCCGAGCCTAAAGGCGCCGAAGCGCCAGCGCTTCGCAGGATTGGAGATTCCGCGTTACGTGTGAAACATACGGTCAAGATCGCGAACATGAAAATGCCCACGAAGCCAGCATTCGAGGCGATCCAACACCGGTTTGCGATCAAATGCCCCTGACGCGTGGTTACCGCCCGCATCCGCTGGATTACATATCTGTCAATCTCGGTGTCGGTTCCCTATAGTTCATCCGATCGCTCGAAAGTACCGGCTCGCCGAAAAGAAGGCATTGGCCTTGCAAACCCCAGAACAACTTGCCCGCCAATCCATCGACGCGCTGCTGACGGCCGCCGGCTGGCTGCTGCAGGACCGCGACCAGTTCGACCGCAATGCCGCGCTCGGCGTGGCGGTGCGCGAATTCCCGCTGCCGGCCGGCGTCATCGAGGCCGAGAGAACCGGCGTGGTCGCGTGCCGCGATATGGAGGCTCTGTTTGGGCTGTGAAGAGGCCGATAAAGGATTCCCACCGGCCCGACTTCAAATGTCGAAACGAAATGATTGAACGAACTTTTCAGAATGTTCCGGAAGACGACATGGACAAGGCCGACCAGCACGAATATCTGGTGGCTCTGGGTTGGGATCGCGGAACAACTTGGCAGGATCTGCTGCGCTCGAAGCGGGTACTCATCATCTCGGAGGCGGGCGCCGGCAAGACCTACGAATGCCAAGCGCAGTCTAGGCTTCTGTGGGATCGGGGCGAGCCCGCCTTTTTCGTCGAATTGGCCTCTTTGGCCAGCCAGCCGTTGCGCGATCTTCTGGACAACGACGAGGCAGCACGGCTGGGCGCCTGGCGTGTTTCCCAGTCCGATACGGCGACCTTCTTTCTCGACTCCTTCGACGAACTGACGCTCAGCGTCGGTTCGTTCAGACAGGCGCTCAAGAACCTGAAAAAGGCCGTCAACGGCAAGCTCGGCCAGACGCGAATTGTCATCACCACGCGGCCTATTCCGATCGACGAAAAGCTCGTGCGCGAGATCCTTCCCGTTCCGGATCTGCCTTCGCCTCTGGAAGGTTCGCAAGAGGAGTCCTTCGCAAATCATGCGATGCGCCGAGGCTTGGGCAAACCGTCTCGCCCCGATAGCGACGAAGTATCGGCTT